>JAISNV010000024.1 GCA_031276035.1 Bacteroidales bacterium
TTCTTATGCTCTTATGTATTTAATGAAATTTATGAAGAGTGGAGATTTGATACCAATTGGGTAACTGATCCTGATATGGTTAGTTATGACTTATTCTCAGAAACCCCAACTCAAATTAACAATGAAGGTTGGTATAGAATGATTAAGGGATTTGCACATAGTTTTGATGAATGTATATATCCGCAGGTATTAGCTCAAAATGTACCTGCAGGCGAATTAAGGGGTAATTTTTATGTTTTCTATAATTTAGATCAAATGCCCGGTGATGCTTTGACTCAACATGACAACAACCCTCAATATGGTACTTATGAAGACAATACTATCATTATGTGGGCATCCTCTATGGATTTCGGAGATCCTAATTTCCCAGAAATAAAATTAGGCATTGAACAACACGGTACAACAAAACAATTATTAGATGTTTATCCGAATCCCGCCTCCAATATGGTTAATATTACAGTTGAAGAAACTGTAAATTGTGTTATCTACAATATGGCAGGACAAACTGTTGCAAAACAAGTTTTAACACCGGGAAACAACATTATTAATATTCAAACATTAAAATCAGGTGTGTACTTTATTTCAGCTGGTAACAACAATGCTAAATTAATCGTAGAATAAAAAAATAAATATTATTCTTTAATAAAAAAGGTTGACTAAAAATAGTCAACCTTTTTTATGTATATAACCTTACTTCCCTTATATCTTATAAAACTCAATATTAAAATTTATATAAAAATTTATCTTATATAACAAATATATTAAATTTATTAGTCTGATCTTCTAATATTTATTTTTTTTATATTATTTTGAAAATATCTAAAAAATTGCCAACTTTGAAACGTTAAATTAAAATTTATATATATGAGAAAATTATTTACTATGTGTTTGGCAATTTTAATTGCCTTTGTAAGTTTGGCACAGAACAAACAATTAAGATTAGATCCAAGTCAATATGACATTCCTGTAAAAGTTGATGCTGGCATTAATAATCATCCTAACATCAATATGCCTTATAATGTAACGCAATCAACCAAAACCGTTGCTTTAGCCCCACAAGAGACAGAAGTTGGTTATACATATTACGATCTGCAATCCAACTCAACATTAGGAAACAGATTTTACCGATATGCTGACGGTAGTATCGGTGCCACGTGGACCGGCGGAATGGAAGCAACCGCTTTTCCTGACAGAGGTTCTTTTTATAATTTTTGGACAGAACTAAATGATGGTAGTTGGGGATGGGAAATTAATCCTAACGATGTTGGTAGAATTGAAAATGAACGTGCAGGCTGGCCGAGTTATGCTCCTTATGGTAATAACGGAGAACTTATTGTATCTCATAATGGTGCCGGTTATAACTTATATAAACGAGATCAAGCCGGTACCGGTGAATGGGACAAATTTTCTGAATATGTTTCCACAAAATCGACTTGGCCCCGCGTTTGTGTTAATAATGATGTTATACATGTTCTTCATTATGAAGAATTAACCGATCATGGTGATATATATTATTCTAGATCTGCCGATAATGGACAAACTTGGTCTCCCCATGTTGAGACTCCTCACCTCATCGGCTCCGATTATTACCATTATCTGGCTTTTTCTTCCGATAGATACATTTGGGCTGAACCAAATAATGGAGTTATTGCATTCGGTATATTTTCCAATAAAAGCGATATAATAATCATGAAATCTGAAAATAATGGTGATACATGGGAAAAAATCATTCCATGGGAACATCCTATACCATTCTTCGATTACAATACTCAAATATTTGATGATACAATATGTGCCCCTACTGGTGCAGCCAGTATAATGATTGATGATGACGGTAAGTGTCATATCGCATTTGTAGTATGTAGATATATCTACACAGAAACAGGCGGCTCATATACTTATTGGCCTGCCAGCACTTGTGCTCTATACTGGAATGAAGATATGCCCAATTTTACCGATGTAAATAATCAATATGATGTTCTTTATGTTGACAGACACACTGAATACATGGATGACGGCAGGTGTATATTAGCATACGGTTTTGATTTTGATGGTGACGGCTCATGGTACGGAACAAATGGCAACGAAGGAATAACTTATTATCGTACTCAAGGTGTAATCAATAATATTAGCATGGCACAGGTAAGTTTAGACAGACTTGTTTTTGCTGTTTGCGCAACGGATGAATCTGTTATATTAACTCCGGCTCCGTATATGGCAAAAAGAATTTATTTATGTTCATATAATTTCGACGAGATTTATGAAGAATGGAGATTCGACTCTAGTTGGGTAACTGATCCCGATATGGTTAGTTTTGATTTATGGTCGGAAACAGTTGTTGAAATTGATAATGCCGGATGGTACGGAATGATTAAAGGATTTGTACACAATTTTGATGAATGTGTATATCCACAAATTTTAGCTCAAAAAGTACCTGCAGGTGAATTAGGAGGAAATTTCTATGTTTTTTATAGTATTGACCAAACTCCAGGCGAAGCTATTATAGAACATGCAAGAAATCCTCAATACGGTATTTATACTGAAAATACTATTGTCATGTGGGCCGAAGCTATGGATTTTAGTGGCGCAAAATTTCCGGAAATAAAACCCGATGGCGTCGATAAATATAGATCAGAAAATAAAAATCTTAAAGTTTATCCGAATCCAGCTACTAACATGGTTAATATTTCGGTTGAAGAAACTGTCAATTGTATTATCTACAATATGGCAGGACAAGCTGTTGTTAAACAAGTTTTAAGTGCAGGAAGTAATACTGTTAATATAAGTAATTTAAAAACAGGCGTATATTTTATATCCGCAGGAAATAATAATGCAAAACTGATTGTAGAGTAAGAAACTTAATTATAATATTATTTTAGAAGGTTGCGGTGACTTGTTTATCGCAACCTTTTTGGTTCACGGATTTTAAGATTCTAAGTCTGAAATTACAATCTTCCAACTCTCCCCTTAATCTGTGATATTGTTAATCCCAACACAACAATAAATATACCTATTATATTAATAACTGTTATTTTCTCATCTATCACAAAATACGCAGCAATAGCAGTAAAAATAGGAATAAGATTTGCGAAGAAAGAAGTCTTACCAACACCTAATTCTCTGTTTCCGATAGTATAAAAGATAAAGGCTAAAGAAGATCCGAAAACCGCTAATTGTAAAATATTTAAACAAATTCTTAATGAAGGAATAATTGTAATAAATGAAGAATAATCAAAAATAAAGAATAGGGGCAGAAAGTATATAAATCCTATAAAGTTTTGATATGCTACTAACGAAATAGGATTATATTTTGTTGATATTTTTCTGAGTATCAAAGCATAGAATACAGATGAAGAAACTGCTAACATCAACCATAAAAATCCTTTTAACGATAAAGCAATATTATAATCAGAATTTATAATTACTAATAACAGCCCAATAAAAGAAATCGTCATCCCCAAAAAATTCAATTTAGAAAGTTGCTCTTTATAAACAATCACCGATGATATTGCAGCAAAGATTGGAATTGTTGCAATCATTACTGAAGATATCGTGGATGAAGCATTTTTGATGCCGTAAGTTTCTCCGATGAAATATAAGAAGGGACTAAAAAAAGCTAAGGCTAAGAAATATTTTACGTCCGACTTCATTATTTTTTCCCATTTGCCGGATATTTTCATGTAGGCAAAAAGTAATAATGATGAAATCAACAAACGGATTGTAATAATTGTAATCGGATTGTAAACGTTTAGTGTATCTTTTGTCCAAACAAAAGTTATACCCCAAAGTATCATTGATAAAACAACAAGGAAATAAACGAGTCCGCGTTTCATAAAAAAATTCAGAAATAAAAAAAATCAGGACTGTAGGAATTAATTGGCTATGAATAATATGCAGATGAATTTAAATAAGTCGATAAAAATAATTTTCAAATTATCCCATCTTCAAATCATTCACCTTTCGCGCTTTTGTGCCATCAACTTATGCGCTTTTTGTAGCGGGGACGAGAATTGAACTCGTGACCTCCGGGTTATGAATCCGACGCTCTAACCAACTGAGCTACCCCGCCGATTTTGAGGTTGCAAAGATAAGAAATAAATAATAATTAACAATTAAATAATTAAATTTTTATTGTTGAATTAAACTAATCTGCATATACCATATTATATAATATCATTTCTGATTTCATATCTCCAACCATTCTACAATAGCTTTTGCCGCCCTCATAGATGCTCCGGGCTCATTCAAAATATTCCTTAATTCCATATACCCATCTTCGATTGCATCTATATATTCTTTGTCATCCAACAACTTATGAAGTTCTAATGAAATACTCGCCGCGTTACATTTATTCTGAATCAATTCCTTTATCAATTCTCTATTTAAAATTAAATTAACCAAACAAATATATTTTACTTTAGATAATTGTCGCGCCAGAAAATAAGAAATCTTGGTTGTTTTGTAACACACAACTTGCGGAACTTGTAAAATCGCAGTTTCTAATGTTGCAGTACCGGAAGTTACTAAAGCTGCTTTGGCAGATACTAATATTTGAATAGTATTATCAACCTCAATGCTCAAATTATCGGGTTTGTCATTTAACAGATTTTCATAAAAGGAGTACGGATGAATTGACATTGCTGCAACTACAAATTTTTCATGTGGATTAATTCGTGCCGTTTCGCAAAATACCGGTAACATTTTCTTTATTTCCGATTTTCTGGAACCGGGTAAAAGTGCAATGTGATTCTTATCTGTTTCAAACTTAACATCTTTATACTTAATCAATTCATCTATTAGAGGATGGCCGAAGTATTCAACATTAACACCATATTTTTTGTAAAAATCTTTTTCAAAAGGAAGAATGGGAATCATAATATCTACATATTTCTTTACCTGGCGCACTCGCGAGCGATGCCACGCCCATATCTGAGGTGAAATGTAATAGATAACTCTGAATCCATTTTTCTTGGCAAACTTGGCAATTCTTAAATTAAATCCTGGATAATCAATAAGAATAACAACATCCGGATTATATTCCATGAGGTCTTTTTTACATAAAACCAACAATTTGAGAACCTTAAACAGGCTGAGAAGAACTTCGATAAAACCCATAAACGACATCTCACTAATGTCTTTCACGGTTTCAACTCCTTCTTTTCTAAGATTTGCGCCACCGAAGCCTCTGAATGAAGCATTTTTATCAAATACCTTAATCTGATTTACTAAGTTTGCTCCGTGGATATCGCCCGAAGCTTCGCCGGCAATTATGTAATATCTCACTTAAAAAAGCTTTGAAATTTTATCTAATTCTTTATAATCCGTAATATCTATAGTAATAGGTACAACAGAAACATATCCATGCTGTAAAGCATATTCATCGGTGCCGATTCTTGGATTTTCATCGGAATAATCTCCAAAGAGCCAATAATAAGGTTTTCCCGCACCGGGAATGATTCTCTCTTCAAATAAATTAGACCATAATCCTTCGGACATACTGCAGATTTTTACTCCTTGTATTCCGTCTTTATATTGATACGGGAAATTTACATTCCAGCAACATCCTACAGGAATAGGTTTTTTTTCTAAAACAATTGAAATAATACTTTCTACATAAGGTAAAATTTCAGTAAAATCCGCATCTCTCAAATGAGTGCAATATGAAAATCCTACAGAAGGAATTTTTTCAAAAACAGCTTCAATTGCAATTGCCATTGTGCCGGAATAAAAAACATTTGTTCCGGCATTGGAGCCGTGGTTAATTCCTGAAATTACTAAATCGGGGGTTCTATCGGAAAACATTTTCAATCCGAGTTTTAAGCAATCAACCGGGGTTCCGGAACAGGAATAATATTTTACATTTTCCTCCGTCTTAAGATATTTGGCAAAAAGCGGTCGTTTTACAGTTACAGAATGACTTTGTCCGGAATGTTCGGTTTCGGGAGCAATAACCAGTATATCACCGAATTTTTTTGCGATTTCAACCAAATGATGAATCCCGGGCGCATCTATTCCGTCATCATTAGAAATAACTATAAATGGTTTATGATTCATATTCGATAAAGTTTACAAGATGTTCATATAACATTTGCGTAGGAAGTCCCATAACATTGAAATACGGACCGTCAATTTTCTCAATACCAATAACACCAATCCATTCTTGAATACCATAAGCACCAGCTTTATCCAAAGGACTATATTTTGATAAATAATAATCTATTTCCTGCTCGTCCAGATTTTTGATCCAGACTTTTGTACACGCAAAAAAATAATCTCTTCGATGTTTATTTGCAATGCAAACGCCGGTTGTAACAACATGACAATTTCCGCTTAATTTCTGCAACATCGATTTTGCATTTTGTAAATCCGAAGGTTTTCCAAGAATAATTCCATTGATAGAAACTATTGTATCTGCAGTAATAATAATATCGTTATCATCGCAATTTTGTATCAACGCTTCACTTTTTCCTCTTGCCATGGCAAGAGCGGTATCTTCGGGAATATCATAGGCTTCGAATTTTTCATCATAATCCGCAACTCTGCATTCGAAAGGAATATCCATCAATGCCAATAATTCTTTTCGCCTTGGAGATGACGAGCCCAAAATTATTTTTTTATTTTTAAGATATAGCATACTTACCAAATAAAAGCTGTGCCTGTCATCCACTTTCCATGTGATTTCATCACTTGTTCAATAACATCGCGCACACAGCCGTTTCCGCCGGTAAACGGTGAAATATAATGTGAAATGGATTTAATTTCTTGAGAGGAATTTGCAGGGCAAGCAGCAATTCCGGCCAATTGCATAACTTCATAATCGGGAATATCATCGCCCATATACATAACTTCTTCAGGCTGCAAATTATTTATCTCCAGAAACTCTTCAAAGACTTCTTTTTTATATGAAATACCGAGAAAAACATCAGTAATACCTAATTCACTAAGTCTGTTTTTCATATTTTCACCCCTACCGCCTGAGATAATAGCTACTTTATATCCGTTTTTTATTGCATGATGCAATGCGTATCCGTCTTTCGCATCAGATTTGCGGATTCCTTCTCCTGAGGGAAGCATATAAATTTTCCCATCCGAAAGCACACCATCATAATCAAATATAAAACATTTGATTTTACTAATATTAGTCAAGTTCTTCATAATCGGTATAATCTCCAAAATCGTCTTGAATAGATTTTTCTTTATTTATTCTATTGGCATTACTATCATGCTCATCTTCATCATTAATATCTTCGACATTATTATTATAATGTCGATTTTTCTTATTGACAAATCTTCTAATCATAAGCGGAATAATAAGTCCGCTTACCAAATAATAGATAATTCCTATTACTAATATTACTATCAGAAAATTATATAACCAATCCATAGATAATATTTTGAATATTTGCAAACAAAACAAGGAGACTACCTATAACAGTGGTCTCCTTGGCTTTGTTATTATTTTATTTCGGCAATTATTTGCCTAGTCTTTCCGATGATACGGTAAGTTTTTTCCTGCCTCTAACTCGTCTGGCGGCTAAAACTTTTCTACCGTTAGCAGTAGACATTCTTTCTCTGAAGCCATGTTTATTGACTCTTTTACGTCTCGATGGTTGAAAGGTTCTCTTCATAACTACTCAATTTTGGACTGCAAAGATAGAATTTTTTTTAAAAACAAAGCCGTTTTTTTAATTTTATTTTTATTTATTTTTTCGATCAATTATTTTTTCGGAGCGTTTTCAACGATAAGTTTCAAGAAATCATAGAATTTACCTACAGATTCAATATTAACTTTTTCATCCGGACTATGAGGATGACGGATAGTCGGACCGATAGAAATCATATCCCAATTAGGATATTTCGCTCCTAAAATTCCGCACTCAAGTCCTGCGTGAACCGCCATTATCTTAGCATCCTTGTGAAAATGTTTCTTATAAATATCTTGCGCAAGTCGTAAAATCTCAGAATTTACATTCGGTTTCCAGCCTGGATAAGCACCGTCAAGAACAACTTTTGCTCCGGCTAAATCAAAACAAGCTTTAATACTTGCAGCTAAAGCATCTTTCGCAGAATCAACGGAACTACGCAATAAACAACTGACAACAACTTTATTACCTTCGGTTTTTACAATTGCAAGATTGCTTGATGTTTCAACCAATCCTTCCATACTTGTACTCATGCGAATAACTCCGTTTTGACAAGCATTAATGCTTAAGATTAAGTTTAATTGGGATTTTTTATCCATAATAAATTGAGCTTTCTCAATCTCTTTGATTCCGATTTCAAGCTTCGGCTCAACGTCACCCAATTCACTTTTAATTACTGCCTCATAATTTTTAACACAACCTTTAATATCTTCCTTATGTTTATTAGGAATTAAAACAGTTGCAAAAGCTTCTCGCGGAATAGCATTTCTTAAACTTCCTGCCGTAACTTCAGATAATTCGGCATGCCATCTGTCTTTAATAATATTTAAATATCTGAATAATATTTTGTTGGCATTACCTCTTCCTGTATTTATATCCATACCTGAATGGCCGCCATTAAAGCCTTTTACATAAATTTGGAAAGTAATATAATCTGCAGGAACCGCTTCTTTTTTGAATTCAAACTCAATATTTGCATCAATTCCTCCGGCACAACCGATATAAAGTTCTCCTTCATCTTCCGAATCAAGATTCAAAAGTATATCACCTTTTAAAAGACCGCTTTTTAATCCGTTAGCGCCATCCATTCCTGTTTCTTCCGTAGCTGTAAAAAGCCCTTCAATAGGGCCGTGCTTAATATCTTTAGACTCAAGGATAGACATAATTGCTGCCAAACCCATTCCGTTATCGGCACCTAATGTTGTATCTTTTGCTCTAACCCAACCTGTACCGTCGTCATAAGCATTTATCGGATCTTTTTCAAAATCATGATTTACATTACTATTCTTTTGCGGTACCATGTCAATATGAGCTTGAAGTATCAACCCTTTTCTGTCTTCCATTCCCGGAGTTGCGGGTTTTCTGATAATTACATTACCAACTTCGTCAACAATAGTTTCTAAATTTAATTTCTCTCCAAAAGCCTTTAGATAAGCAACCGCTCTTTCTTCATGAAATGAAGGACGAGGAATTTGAGTTAATTCATAAAAATTTTTCCAAACAATTTTGGGTTCGAGATTTTTGATTGATTCTGCCATTATATCTTATTTTTAATTATTTAACATTACAGGTGAAATTAGCATAAATAGTTTTTCATCACTTTCCTCTTCAATAGGAAGAACAACGGCAGCTCTGTTTGGAGCGGAAAATTCCATTGTAATTTGGTCAGAGTCAATATGTGAAAGTAAATCCAAAAGGAATCTTGAATTAAAACCTATCACTAAATCCTGCCCCTTATATTCGCAAGCCAAACGTTCTTTACCCTCGCTTGAATATTCCGCATCCTCACCGGAAATCATAAGTTCCTGTCCGGAAATACTCAATCTAACCTGATTTGTAGATTGGTTCGCGAAATATCCGATTCTGCGCAAACTTCCAATAAGTAATGACCTGTCTATAATCATTCTATTAGGATTATCTTGCGGAATAATTGCATTATAATTCGGGAAAGCACCATTAATTAGTCTGCTGAAAAGTTGATAATTACCAAAGGAGAAAGTAACATTCGTTTTATTGTACTCAATTTTAACTTCATATTCATCGTTACCTAAAACGGTTTTAAGTTGATTTAAAGGTTTTTTAGGAACAATAAAACTTGTTGCTTCTTTTGCAATAGCAGCAACTTTAGTGTATTTTACAAGCTTATGTGCATCTGTAGCAACAAAGATTACTTCTTCGGGATATATATCAAACAAAACACCTGTAATACCGGGACGGAATTCCTCATTACTTGTAGCAAAGATGGTTTTTGAAATTGCATTCTGAAGAGTTTCCGAAGGAAGAACAATACTTTCCGTATCTTCAAAATCCGGAACTTTAGGAAATTCTTTGCCGTCATGACCCGCCATTTTATAATGACCTGATGCTGCGGAAATATCAACAGCTTGGTTTGAAAGATCAATATTGATGGATATTGGAATATCCGAAAATGTTTTTAAAAGATCCAACAAAGTTTTAGCCGGTATTGCAATAATTCCGGAACCTTCGGCCATATCAACTTTAAACTCCGTAATCATTGTCGTTTCCAGATCGGAAGCAGTAATTTTCAAATTTTCTCCATTGAGTTCAAACAAAAAATCATCTAATATCGGCATAGTATTACGAGAATTCAAAATACCACCTACTGCTTGAAGATTTTTTAATAACAGGGTGCTTGATACAATAAATTTCATACAAATATATTTTTTTAGTTTATCTTAATTTAATCGTCATCAGAACGATATGAATATCTTTTCCTCAAGGTAATAAGTTGCATGTAGCCTTATATGAGTAATATTTTATTATTTAGCCTTAAGGCTTACAAAGATAGGAATAAATTTCTTAAAGTTTTAGGAAGGATAAAAATATTTTTTAAATGATTTTTATATCAGTCTTTCTAATCCATCCGGTTTTACCGTTAGCCAGCACAATTTCAATCCATTCTCCCACTTCGTCGTTAATATTTACTTTTGTTCCTTTATGCACAACAAAAATATCAACTCCGTTATCAATAGGTGAACCTTTTGCAGTAACAGTAGGAGTAAATACTACGGCATAATCGTCCCGTGTAACTTGTTTTTTCAGCGAAATATTAACAATCAAAGATATAATAAACAATATTAATCCGAATATTGATAATCTGAATGCAACTTTCTTTACGGAAATATTTCTCCCTAAAGACATGACTATTATACATAAAACAGTGATTGAAAATAATATTAAATTTATTCTCATCCAATTTTTCAGAGAAAATACATTTATAAATGAGCGCCACCATTTTACATAAAACATTTCGGGCACCGCATCTATCTTATCTACAATAAGTTTATTGGCAATAGAAAGATTATATTTAACATCATCATTATTAGGAGAAAGTCTTAACGCACGTTCATAATACAGAATTGCCGAAGGCATGTCATTAGTTCTGAAATAACTGTTTCCCAGATTGTATAATAATTCGAAATTACTATATCCTTCATCATATAATTCTTGAAATAAAACAACTGCTGTTGCAAAATTTTCCGCATTGTATTCATTTACGGCTTCGGAAAATTTTTCTTCTGGAGTTTGCGACATCATATTCAATGATATCGTAAATATCAACATCATTGTTAATCCTATGTTTTTCAATATCTTCATAACTCTCAGGATATTATTTTTTTACTTTTTTCAATGTTGAATAAAAACTTTGAATTGCTTCCAAAGCACTATTATACAACGTGTGCATTGATTCATTATCTCTTGACGGCGCAAATCGTGCAAACTCGGCTTCATCTAACACGGAAATATATTTATTTACACATTCGGATGAAATATTGTATTCATTGGGAAGATTTATCAGAAAATCTCTATTGAGTTCCGAAATCGGAATGTTAAATCTATCGCCAATATATTGCCACATAGCATTTGACAATTCATTATAAAAAGCAGTGTCGGCATTTTCGTCCATGTATTGCTTAGCCTTCTTCAAACGTTTCATTGCCACAGATTCGGCACGCTTACGTTTTAAATTATCCACATCACTTCTCTTATCAATAAATATTTTTATAAGAATTGCAACAATAACCAAAAACAAAAGTATTCCGGCCAAGACAACTAGGTATGATGATGATCCGAAAACTACCAGTTTTGCTTTACTTAATTCCGAGGATAAGGGTTTGATATGTTTTATATCTTCTCCGATTGCGATGACATCTTCTCTGGATACGCCGGGAACGGATTGAAATGCAATGTCCGAATTTGCAACTTCAATTGTAAATTCCGGAGAATTTAGAATTACATATTCTTTTTTATTGGGATCAAAATAAGAAAATTCGAAAGATTTTATTTTAAATGTACCGGGGTTTCTGGGAATAATAACATATTCGAATATTTTCGAACCGGATACGGAATTTCTATCAACTTTAATATTTTGTGTAACCTTTGGTGCATAAGTCTCAAAATCGGATGGAAATTTAACATTGATTTTATCAATCAGTTTGATATTTCCCGAACCGTTTATCGTAAACTTCAATGTAATTGCTTCATTTGCTTTTAACTCTGTTTTGTCAATAGTTGCAGCTATAGAAAAATTTCCTACCGCACCTGAGAATGAAATCGGCTTACCTTGAGCCGGCAAAGGTTTAACATTTAGAGTCAAAGGTTTTGTCGTACATTTTATAGGAACATTTTGATAACCGCCGAAAAACTCATTAAAGAACGGATCGTTATATCCTTGAGCACGAGTTTTTACTCTTGAAATAATTTCAATATCCGCAGACGGAATTGTAATTTCCCCGCCTCTTTGAGGAAATAAAATATTTCGCTGAATTTCAGCATATCTATATGATTGATTATTGTAAACGGTGGATTGTAAACCGATATTTCCCAACTCAAAATCTTCTTTCCAGAAACCTGTGTACTGTGGAAATTTTACTTCACCGAAGCCTGCCAAATCAACTTTAGTATATACTTTATAGGAAAGAATTACTTGTTCTCCGACATAAACATCTTTTTTGTTTAATTCTGAGACGACAAAAACATTAGACCCTGAAGAATTCGATTGCTCCGAACCGGATTGAGAATTCGATTGCCCCGGCTGCTGTTGTCCGCCGGCGCTCCCCTGTTGCCCCTGAACAACTTCAATAACAAGCGTATTAGACTCATATTGTGAATTGTTAACTGTTACAGTTGCCGGGTTAATTGTATACTTCCCTACTTCATTAGCTTGAACATAAAAAGTATAACTTGTTGTATAAGTATGAGATTGTTGTCCGTTGATAATTTGAAAATTTGAGCTAGTAGAAGTATTCGGGCCGGATAGTTTTACCATTCCGGGCATTTCAGGAAAATTCACCCGATTAGAACTTCTTTGATTAATAGTATATTTTATCGCAAATTGCTCGCCCAAACGCACAATCGCAGGTGCTTCCGCAGTAAACTGAATATCCTGGCAATAAATTACCATAGGTATCAAAAGTGCAATAAGTAATATTAATCGCTTCAGTCTCATATATTATATTGTTTTTACCAATCTTTATCAATCTTAACCTTCTGATCTTTATGTTTTTGTTCGAGAATTCTGCTCATCGTCTGTTGCTCTTCATTTTTCAAAGCTTCCAAAATTCTCTCCGCATCTTCCTCGGAAATTTCTACTTGTTGAGCTTGTTGCTGCTCTTTCTCTTCACCGCCTTTCGATTCATCCTGCTGAGCCTGTTGTTGTTCGGATTGTTCGTTTTTGCCTTGCTCTTCCTGATTCTGGCTATTTTGTCCTTCTTGCTCTTGACTTTGATCAGACTCTTTGTTTTCATCACTTTGCTGCTGATCTTGGCCGTTTTGCTGTAACATTTTCTTAGCCATTTCAAGGTTATATCGAGCTTCATCGGTAGGAAGTTTTCTCAAAGATTCTTTGTACGCAGCAACAGCTTCGGCATATTTTCCTTCCTTGTAAAACGAATTACCGAGATTATAAAACGATGAAGATTTTAATTTATTATTCTCAGCTCTCTCCGCAGTTGCCAAATATGATAAGGCAGCCTCAGAATAATTTTCTTGCATATATAATGAGTTCCCGAGATTAAATTCGGCTTCAATCATAAGAGGTTTCTCCTCTAAAGCCTTTCTGTACTTAATCTCAGCATCATGATAATTATCTTTATTAAAATCCCTGTTTCCGCTTCTGACCTCTGATTTTTCTTTTTGACAATATGCAGACTGCGAAAAGACTAAAGTCATTATCGTTATAAATGAAATATTTAATATGTTTGTTTTATGTATCATTTCACCTTAGTAAAATATTTATCAATTTTAAATCTATTACTTGATTTATCGGGAATACATATTAATAACACAAGTAAAATCAAAGCCGCAGCAATAAAATACTGGAATTGATCTTTGTAATCTGTTACTTTTTGAGTTTCGAAAACAGTTTTATCTTTATTATTAATATCATCAAGAATCTTTTGCAAACCCACACGGGCGCTATTTGCACGAGTATATGAACCTTTACCCGCATCGGCAATTTTAATCAATGAAGTTTCATCCAATTTGGTAACAACGGTCATGCCTTTATTATCTTTTTTATAGCCGATATTTCTGCCGTTCTGAATAATCGGAATAGGCGTTCCTTCAAGCATCCCGATACCGATTGTATGAACCGAAATTCCTTTTTCAGCTGCTTTCTTTGCTTCGGCAACAGCATCGCCGATATGATTTTCACCGTCGGTAATAATGATTATCACTTTACTGTGATCGGAATCATTGAAAGCTTCCATAGAAATCTTTATAGCTTCGGCCAAAGCGGTTCCCTGCACCGGAATAAACGACGGAGTAACGGTATTCAAAAGCATTCTCACCGAACCGTAATCAGTTGTAAGCGGCATTTGCATATAAGCTTTACCCGCAAAAACAACCATTCCGATTCTGTCGTTTTTCATATTATCCATGAGATTCGAGATTGCTTGCTTCGCCCTGTCAAGTCGCGAAGGTTTAATATCTTCGGCAAGCATGCTGTTCGAAATATCCAGAGCAATAACAACATCTATACCTTTTCTTTCTACGGTCTCTATTTTTGAACCTACTTGCGGATTTGCCAAACCAATGATTAAGAAAACAAAAACCAAAACAAATAAAATATATTTTATCACACGGATAGTTGTAGACGAACCGAATATAAGTTTCGAAATAACATCTTTATCGCCAATTTTATCGGCAAATTTCTTCCTCCTTACCTCAACAACAATAATTACGACAATTATTGCTGCCAAAGCGAGCAACCAATATAATATTTTAGGATTTTCAAATCTAAACAACGACATAATTGGTTTTTATAGGAATATTTTTAATACAAATTTTCTAATAACAAAATCCAAACAAAGTAATAATAATGCAGCTAATACATAGTTGAAAAATTCTTCATGCTTCTTCTCATACTCATATACTTCTATTTTAGATTTTTCTAATTTATCAATTTCTTCATAAATTCTACTCAAAGAATTATTATCCGTAGCTCTGAAGTATTTACCGCCGGTAATTGTAGATATCTGTCTCATAAGATCTTCGTCTATGTTTACTTCCATTTGTTGATATCTTTTATTACCGAAAATATCTTGAGCCGGGTATGGAGCCATTCCGTTTGTACCAACTCCTACCGTATAAACTCTGATACCGAAGGTTTTAGCTATTTCAGCTGCCGAAGCCGGATCGATAGAGCCCGCATTATTCACACCATCGGTAAGTAAGATAATAACTTTACTAATAGCATCACTTTCTTTTAAACGCAGTACGGAAGTTGCCAGTCCGCTACCGATTGCGGTTCCGTCTTCAATCATTCCGATTCTGATTTCTTTAAAGAGACTTTTAAGAACAGTGTGGTCGGTAGTTAACGGGCATTGAGTAAACGATTCGCCGGCAAAAACAACCAAACCGATTCTATCGTTCGGTCTCTGATCAATAAAATCAATAGCAACTTTCTTTGCAGCATCCAACCTATTAGGTTTAAAATCCTCAGCAAGCATACTACTCGAAATATCCATAGTCATAATAATGTCTATACCTTCGACATTCATGGTTTTGTTCTTTTCACTGGATTGCGGTCGAGCTAAAGCAATGACCAGCAAAGCAATGATTATCATTTCTATTCCGAACAGAACGTGAATGAGAATTTCTTTATAAGTTACTCGTTTTCTACCTGTTGAATGTACATCGGATATTTGCAAAGCAGGATATGACTTTCTCAGCTTTAATACATATAATACAATTATCAAAGGTATTAAAAGCAGCAAGTAGAAGCATTCAGGATTTGCAAATTCAATGTTATTCCACATTTTCTTCCTTAGATTTTAACTCGGAAATATATTTCCAAGAGCCGTTAACAAAATCGTACGCATCTTTTAATATTTTCATATTCTCATCCGCTTCAGTAGTGCCTTTGGCAAACTTCACCATATCAGAAGTAATAAAAATATTATAAGCTAATTTGTATAAATCCTCTTGATATTTATCGTTTTTCTTCATCAAATCGAAAATATCATCGGTGATCATTTCAACAGCAGGAATATCGAAGGTTCCCGCTATATATTCACGCAAAATATCAGTAATTTCACTATAATACTCCTTAATCTGCCCCGATTGCCAGAGCTTTTTATTTTCCAGAGCATATAAAGAATCAATTGCCAGTCTGTTTGGCGGTATAATAGGTTTCGAACGCGTTACAATTGGCAACTTCCTATGTTTTTTAATATAGTAAATCAGAAATACAATCAATCCAATTACAATCAATATTAATAATACAAATCCCGATTTTCTTGCAACTTCGGCAAAAGTAACGGGAAGATTCAATATCGGAGAAATAGGAAGAATATTTCCGGTTGAATCTACTTCTACCGTTTGAACTTCAAAAAGTAAGGCATTAGTTTCAAAAAATTCCTCTATTCCGTTTTGATTTTTAATTTTAAATTCGAAAGGAGGAATTACGTAATAACCCGAATCGAATGAAATAAGTGTAAGATTCTGAATATATTGATACTGACTTTTGGAAACAATAGTATCAACATACGTTCTTTCAACAATTTCTATTTCAGTTACAATAGTATCGCCTATTTGCGGCCATTCGATTGAATCGATTTTTCCGTTTGAAATTACCGATAGTTGCAAATTGCTGTGTTCACCTATTAACACGTTGTTTTTGTCAAGTGTTGCTGAAACATTGATATCCTGTTGTGCAAAAACAATCAGACAGAGAAATAACGTATATAATAAAAGAACTGCTTTTCTCATAATCTTAATACCTGCTTTCTCTTACCTTAAAAAGTTTCATAAGTTCCTTAACATAATCCCTGTCTGTTCTCAGAAAAGCATGATCAACTCCGCATCTCAAAAATAATTTTGAGATCTCCGTATTTTTATCTCTCCACCATTGCGAATATTCATTTCTAACAGTTTTAGAAGATGTATCCATCCAAGTTGTTTTCCCTTCTTCCTTATCAAAAACCCTTACCATTCCTACATTAGGAATATCATATTCGCGTGGATCCGTAATTCTAAGCGCAACAATATCATGCTTATACTTTGCAATTCTAAGAGCATTCTCAAAATCAGGAGAAATAAAATCCGACAGAACAAAGCAGGTTGTTTTCTTTTTCATTGAATTTGTAAGAAAACGTAATGCTTCGGCAATATCCGTTTTTTGACTTTCAGGTTTGAAATCAATTAGTTCTCTAATAATTCTAAGAATATGGGTAGAACCCTTTTTCGGCGGAATAAATTTTTCGATTTTATCTGAAAAAAAGATAACTCCGACCTTATCATTATTACTAATAGCCGAAAAAGAAAGAACAGCAGCCACTTCAGTAATGACATCTTCTTTAAGACAATTTTTGGAACCGAATTCATTGGATCCGCTGACATCAACCAGAAGCATAACCGTAAGTTCACGTTCTTCCTCAAAAATTTTCACAAAAGGTCTATTATAGCGCGCAGTAACATTCCAATCAATATTTCTCGTGTCGTCACCATATTCATATTCCCTCACTTCACTAAAAGCCATACCTCTACCTTTAAAAGCACTATGATATTGTCCGGCAAATATTTGCTGGGATAATCCGCGACTTTTTATTTCGATTTTTTTGACCTTTTTGAGAATTTCTTTGGTATTCACTTCAAAATAAATATTAAGTGTTACTAAAAGAATAGAATTAAATAAATACTATTAAGGTACCTCAACTCTATTTAATATTTCATTGATAATATTATCCGAAGTAATATTTTCGGCTTCGGCTTCATAAGATAAACCTATGCGATGTCTGAGAACGTCGTATGCAACAGCTCTGACATCTTCGGGAATAACATAGCCTCTTCTTTTGATGAATGCGTAGCCCTTAGCAGCAAGCGCAAGACCGATAGAGGCACGCGGAGATGCACCGTAACTTATCATTGATGCATAATCTTCCATTTTATACTTCTCGGGATAACGCGAAGCGAAGACTATATCCGTGATATAAGTTTCTATCTTTTCGTCAAGATAAATAGATCTTGCAATTTCTTTCAACTCAATAATATCCTCAAGTTTAACAATTTTATTACACTTTGGATACCCGCTGAGAATATTTTGGCGCAGGATAAGTTTTTCTTCTTCTTTACTCGGATAACCTACTACTACTTTCAACATAAATCTATCCACTTGGGCTTCCGGCAAAGGATAAGTACCTTCTTGTTCGATCGGATTTTGTGTTGCCATAACTAAGAAGGGATTATCCAATTTAAAAGTTTTATCACCTATAGTAACTTGTCTCTCCTGCATAGCTTCCAGCAATGCACTTTGTACTTTGGCCGGAGACCTGTTAATCTCATCGGCAAGAATAAAATTAGCGAAAATCGGACCTTTTTTAACTTCAAAAGATTCGCTTTTCGGACTATATATCATTGTGCCTATTAAGTCGGCAGGAAGTAGGTCCGGAGTAAATTGGATTCTACTAAAAGAAGCATTGATAGTATCTGATAGTGATTTTATAGCCAATGTTTTAGCAAGTCCTGGTACACCTTCAAGGAGAATATGACCTTCCATCAACAAACCGATCAAAAGTCTTTCAGTCATATACTTTTGACCGATAATCACTTTATTCATTTCGAGTAAAATTGAATCGATAATTGAGCTACGTTCAATTATCAACTCATTAAGTTCTCTGATATTCGCGTTCATGTTTCGATAATTTTTTGCAAAAATATTATTTCATTACTTGAATAACAAATTAATCACTGTTAAATTATGTTAAGTGTTTGATTTTCAAAATATTTATCGAAAGGATAATTAATTTTTCAAAAAAATTCTCTTTTTAAATTATTTTTTACAAAAAATGTTATAAATTTGTAGATTGAAATATTATAGAAATATTCTATGTGGTATTGATTTGCAATTTTTTAATAAAGAAATAAATAGAAAAAAATAATAGCTTATGAAAATCAAACATTTACGATTCAAATTTTTTGCAATATCTTTGGGTGCTGCATTATTTTTGTTAACTACTGCTTTTATAGCGAATAACTTTATTAGCAGTAAATCTGATAAACAAGTAAATTATTATCAGTCGGAACATGAATATCTGAATTCATTGCGTATGAATCCGAAGACTGGTACCGTTTCTCCTACCGATTATGCTAAAGCGTTGAAAGAAGTACAAAAATACCGCGCTAACAATGCTAATAAAAGTAGTGAATTAATTTGGGAAAATGAAGGTCCTGATAATTTAGCAGGAAGAATGCGTAGTACACTTCGTGTTGAATCCGGTGATAAAGCATATTGGTATGCAGGCAGTGTTAGTGGTGGTTTATGGCGATTGGAAGAAGGATCTCAAGTATGGAGCATCGTTTCAGAAAGCGTAAACAGTTTAAATGTCAGCAGTATGCATCAATCTACCGATGGAACATTATATATTGGGACAGGAGAAAGTTTCTATAGTGAAGATTTTAACTTATTACCTGGTTTTAAAGGAAGAGGAATTTATAAATCTTCAAACGGAGTTGATTTCACTGTTATTGCATCTACAGTTCCTACTGAAAATGCCGTATACGGAGAAGATTGGTTTTATATCAACAAAATTACAACTATTAACAACAGATTATTTGTCGGTACAAATACCGGATTAAATGTTTCTGACCTTCAAGGAAGTTCTTGGACAATTGCTAAAACCTCCGACGGACAAGAATTAACCGGTGAATGTAACGAATTAGTTTCCATGAATAATGCTATTGCTGCATTTGTTGACGGATTAGCATATATATCTGTTAATGGAGATCCTAATAATTTCGTATGTATCTCAACAAAATATGAAGAAAGCGGTACAATATATAATTCAACTATGTTACCGAAAAATAACATAGGTAGAGTATGTTTTGCATTTGCTCCGTCAAATCCTGATTACTTATATGCGATTGCAATTAGTTCCGATGCAAGTAACAGGGGTAAACTTGAAAATATTTATCGTTCTGTAAAGGGTAATAACGGCTGGACAAATTGGACTGCTATCGGACCGGGTGGAAGTACACATATGTTCTATGTTTTTGAATCTAACGGATTATATTCGTCAGCTATTGCTATTGATCCGGATAATGAAAATAGAATATTTATCGGCGGCAACGATTTATGGAGAGGTGACTACGTAGAAGGCGGTGAGTTATATCAATGGACTCAACTAACTACTTACAAATCTTTATACTCCAGTGCATACGTTCCAAGCAATCATTTTTCTTATTTAATAGATAGCAGCGGCAACATTGCCATTGCATGTGAAAATGGTATTTATGTTTTCAATAATTCGACACTTAGAGCCTCATCTCGTAATATTAACTTAACTACATCTCAATTTTATACTGTCTCTGCTAACTACAAAGGTAATGTTTACGGTGGTACGCAAGGTAACGGTACAGTATTAATTGATCCTAATACAAGTATAAGCGGTAAAGGCGGAGAGAACGTAGTTCCAAGTATTAGTTTAAGCACAGGCGAAGACTTTAATGCTTTCAATATCGGAGGCTATGTTCATAATAGTATGATAAATCCAATAGGTGTTATTGTATCAATAAACGGTAATGATGATATAAAGGATGAAAGTATTTCTATTTATGCTTATTTTGGCGGAAAACAACGTTTGACAATTTATCGTTATGACGATCAAATGCCGCAAAATATCTCATATTGGCTCGATGGTAGTGATCCTATAAAACCTATAGAAGACAGTGCTTCATATATTACTCCATCTATTTTATGGGAAAACTTTAATTATACACAAAGCAGAGATAGTGTTGATTTTACCGCAGATAAAGATTATGTTATAGGTGATAAAGTCTATGCCGCAAGTAAAAATGCTTATTATCCTATTGAAGTAATATTAGAAGAAAATTTAAGCGAAGGTCAAACAATTAGAGTTCAAGATATAGTTGCTTCAAAATTCTTTGTAGGAGTAAACAGTTCAATTTTTATGACAACCGAAGCCTCTAATTTTAATAGAGATTTTAGAAATGATAACCCATGGTGGACTATATCAAGCAGTAAGCTCGGTGGTATTCAAGGAACTCCGCAATGTTTAGGTTTATCAAAAGATGCCAATTATTTATATGTAGGTACAAAAGACGGTAAATTATATAAATTATCTAATATTGCTGCTGCATATAATACTGAAACAGCAAATGTAGGATCTAACCTCTATGCTACCAGCGGCACTGTTACGGCAAATCCATACTGCGTTGTAAATACCTCCTTAATTGCTGATTTCGGTGATAGAGTTATTACTTCGGTTTCAGTTCATCCGAATAACTCTCAAATTGTTGTTGTTACTTTAGGTAATTATGGTTTTGATGATTATGTTTACATTACAAAAGATGCTTTGGAAAAAGAGCCGACTTTTAATAAAGTTAATAGTTTGCATCTTGCTCATGCACCGATTTATACTTCAATATTTGTTGAAGGTGTAGAAAATAATGATAACATGTTTATGATAGGTACGGACTTCGGAATTTGGAGCACTTCTGATATCACAGGAAATCAAGTAGAATGGATTGAAGAAGAAGCCGGTATTGGTGAACTACCTGTATTTATGTTAAAACAACAAAATGTTCAAACTGATAACGGTAAACCTGTATACTATGACGGACAAGAATTGTATATTAGCAATTACAGAGGTATTTATGCCGCAACTTTCGGTGGAGGTGTCTTCAAATGTACAAATTTAGTTAAAACAGGTGTAACAGGTATTGATGATCCCGTAATCGCTAATAATGATAACGATATTAATATTTATCCTAATCCGGCAAAAGATTATGTAAATATTTCTATTGAAACAGATTCTAACGTTGATGCAACTTTATATATATATAATGTATCTGGGAAACTCGTAAATGTTATGACTAAACGTTCATTTTCCGACAAAGTAACATTTACTTTAAATACTTCTAACATGCAAAATGGTACTTATATTGCTAAAATTGATGTACCTAATTGCAAATCTAAAACTTCAAAATTTATCGTTGTAAAATAATTAAAAACAAATGAAAATGAAAAAAATATTTATAACTATATGTATATCATTATTTGCATTATCTCTTTCTGCACAAATTAAATCATATACACCAACATTAACATCTCCGGAATCCGGCACAATTAATACAATGCCGATTACTCTTATGGATTGGGAATCAATTGCCGGATATCCAAATCTTAAATATGAGATTCATATTAGCGACCAAGCTGATTTTAGTAATATTTTATTTGAACTTGAAACTGAAAGTTCGGCAATTAAATCACCTGTTCTAAAATTCAACAGTGAATATTTTTGGAGAGTAAGAGCTATTGATGATAAAGATGAATCCGAATGGTCTGAAGTAAGGAGTTTTGTTACTTTAAATGAAATAAATGTAACAGCGCCCATTGCTAATGCGCTTCAAGTAAATCCAAGACCCACGTATAGATGGATCTCTTATGGTAATATTGATTTTGAAGGAATTTCGCAAATAGAAATAGTTATTTGTGATTCAGATGATTTCGATGAAGATAATCCTAGCTATCAAGAAAATTTTATTCATAAAGATTCCAGTGCTTTTAGTGCCAGAGTAGCTACAGTACATAACTTAAACTTCAACACGGTATATTATTGGAGAGTTCGTCTATATAATGATACTAACGGTGAAATGGCCGATATTTCTAGCTGGTCGGAAACAAAATCATTTACTACAGTTCAAAAAAATACTCCAAAAAGTCCGTCTAATAACGGCACTGGCATTGACCCTATGGTTGACTTAGAACTAACTACCAATTTTACCCCTCCTTGCGTATATATATTTCAAATTGATACTGATGAAAACTTTTCATCACCAAATGAATATACGTCTACTTCAATAAAATTAACTAATTATGATACTTTATTATTTAATACCGAATATTTCTGGCGCGTTAAAATGACTTATGGAAACTCTGTTTCTGAATGGACAGATACTTGGGGATTTACCACTCTTAATTATCCAAGGCAAAGGGAACCTTTAGATAATGCATCTATAACAAATGCTTCTAACTTCACTATTGATAATATTGGCGGTAGCAGTCATTATATATTTCAAGTGTCTGCATCATCAAGTTTCCCCGATGAAGAAACATATATTGCAACTTTTGATCATATCGTAGGCACAAGACCTACAATCTATATTAATAATTATGTTGATTTTGATCCTCAGGAAAATACAACTTATTATTGGAGAGCGAAGGCATTTAACATTTATAATGAAACCGAATGGTGTGCTGCAAGAAGATTCTCTTATATAAATGTGGCAGGTATTGATGATTATCTAACACTTGAAACAACTATTTATCCTAATCCAAATAGCGGTAACTTTAAATTAGAAGTAAATTCTTCAATAAATAATGCTGTTATTCGTGTATATGACCTTACGGGAAGAATTCGTTATAATGAAACTGTTAACCTTATTGAAGGTAATGCTCATAACATTAATGTTAATCTTTCAAAAGGTTTATATATACTTGAGATTAATAATAATGGTATAAGAACAAATAAAAAGTTCACAGTACAATAATAAGCTTTCAAAAATCACAATAAAAAAAGCTGCTAAATTTTAGCAGCTTTTTTTATTGATCAAGCAAAAAATCTTTTCAATTTGTTTTTTCCTTTAATCCCATATTTTCACAATCATATTATTTGTTATATCTCTTTCCAAAAATAATATTAAGATAAAATGAGAAGAAAACATTTTTAGAGTCATTGTCTGCCATTACAGGAACACCTATTGGGAAAATATTAACCATACCTCCTACCTCTATTCCTTTTACAACACTATTATATTGTCCGTACTCAAAATAAAAACCTATATTACCATAAAATCCGGGATATATTTTTAATTCGGTTATTCCTTTAAGGTATGGACCTCTTCCTCTTATATTATTCGAACTATGTATCTCGGGATCATATTTTTCTAACACAGCATCACTATATATGTCATTTTCATCTTCTGACACATACAAGTAAACAGGTACTGCAAAACAAATACTTGGCCCAAAAGAATACGCCAATTGAATTTCTACTCCTCCCCATGAAGGTTTACGTGTAATTTTATAAACATTACCATATCCTCCGCGCAGAAAAAAAATTTCATTTAATTTGGCATATTTAAATGGTCTGTAACCGGGAAATAACAGAGAATACACTCTTTCTTCCTTAATATCCCAATAAACAGAAAAATTTATTTCAAAAAATGTAGCTTTAAATGCATCTTTAATCTTAGATTGTCTATATGCAGCTCCAAATCCATTACTATTAATATTTACTATGCCTATCCTATCACGATTGTATAATATATTAGCTTCCGATTCATTATTTTCCTGTGCATTAACAAAAGGAATAAAGCAAATCAGCAATAAACAAGCCGCAATAAATCGGCTGTATTTCATTATTTATCTACCTGAAATTTAGAAACTTCACCATAAGCAGCACAACTTTGCTGCGACTTACAAGAACTTAACGCAAACACTAAAATAACCGCACTCACAATTATTAATAATTTCTTCATTATATTCAATTTTTTAGCAAAAGTAATATTTTTTTTATCATATAACGTTCTAAAATGCTATTTTTGTATTTTTAATGCTATGGAAACCATAAAACCTAAAATACACGAGTCGTGGCTTAATGTGTTAAACGAAGAATTTAACAAGGAGTATTTCATTAATCTTAAAGAATTCCTTCATACAGAAAGAAAGAAATACCGTATTTTTCCTCCCGGAAATAAAATATTTGCCGCCTATGATACAACTCCTTTCGATAACATTAAAGCAGTAATAATAGGTCAAGATCCTTATCACGGTTATAATCAGGCTAATGGGTTATGCTTCTCTGTAAACCCACCTGTTGAAATGCCACCATCATTAATTAATATTTTTAAAGAATTGAAAGATGATTTAGGGTATGAAATTCCTAAATACGGTGATCTTACGAAATGGGCAAATGAAGGAGTACTACTATTAAACGCGGTTTTAACCGTCAGAGAAAACCAAGCCGGTTCTCATAGAGATCATGGTTGGGAAAATTTTACCAATGCAACAATTAAAGCCATTTCAGATAAAAAAGAAAATATAGTATTTATTTTATGGGGAAATTATGCAAAAGAGAAAATCTCTTTGATTGACTCATCAAAACATTATATACTAACGGCGGCTCATCCTTCACCTCTATCCGCAAATCGTGGAGGTTTCTTCGGCTGTAAACATTTTTCAAAAACAAATTCTTTCTTAATAAGTAAAGGGCTAAAACCTATTAATTGGAATTTAAACTAATAATTTATGAATCAGAATAATTCAAAAGGTTTTATTTATGGCATTCATCCGCTTATTGAAGCAATTGAGGCCGGAAAAGAAATAGAAAAGATTTTTATTAAAAAAGATACGAATTCCCAACAGTATTCGCAATTATTAAAACTTATCAGGGAAAACAATTTACCGTATCAATATGTTCCTATTGAAAAATTAAATAGAATAACACGAAAGAATCATCAGGGAGTTATTGCATACATTTCTCCAATTGCATATGATAATATAGAACAAATAATTCCGACTTTATTTGAAGAAGGATCAATACCTTTAGTATTAATCCTCGACGGTATTACCGATGTAAGGAATTTCGGAGCAATCTGCCGTACCGCCGAATGTGCGGGTGTAAATGCTATTATATATGCTGAAAAAGGAAGCGCAATAATCAATGAAGATACGGTTAAAACCTCAGCGGGTGCAATTCTAAATATTCCGATATGTAAGGTTAAAAATCTTACTAAAACAGTAAAATTTCTTACCGAATGCGGATTAAACATTATTGCCTGCACGGAAAAAACCGACAAAACTTATTATCATTTAAATTACACGGAACCTACTGCTGTTATTATGGGTTCCGAAGGTGAGGGTATTTCTTTCGAATTAAGAAGATTGGCACAACAGGAAGCAGCAATTCCCTTGTTCGGTAAAACCGAATCTCTAAATGTTTCCTGTGCTACAGCAATAATTCTTTATGAAATTGTCCGCCAACGCTCAATGGGAGAATGACATTTCGTTTATATTTCTATTAATGATATTAAAAATATTTGATACTAAATATATTATATAATATGAAGAAAAACATAATAATCTTTTGTTGTTTACTGGTTTTGATATTTACTTCTTGCAGAAAAACTGAAAAATATTACGATTATTTCGGTAAAATTACTAGCGAAATTCAAATGAAAAATGGAGTTCCCGACGGTGTTGCAAAGTTTTATTTTCAAGACGGGAAAAATATAAATGCGATAAGTAATTACAAAAACGGTAAACTTGAAGGAGGAACAACACGTTGGTATTATAACGGACTTAAGGAATATGAAGAATTTTATACAAATGACCAATTACACGGCACAAGAAAAGCTTGGGATAAAAATGGAAATTTAATTTTAGAAGAAGAATATACCCATGGAGAACTTAATGGTATTTCAAGAACATGGTATTCTAACGGCCAAATTAAGATAGATGCATATTATTTAGATGGGATGCCGCACGGTAATTGGGTATTTTATGACAGTAACGGAATTCATGTCGGTTATGCTGAATTTGAAAATGGAAACGGCACACAAATAAGTTTAAATCCTAATGGAACAATTAGCAAAGTTATTCATTATGAAGGCGGAATAAAAATTGACGAGGAATAAAAACAAAAAAACATAATTTTGAGAAAAAAAAGCAATTAAACCTTTGAAAATCGAAAAATAAAACTAAACTTTGCAAAAAATTTAATAAATTCAATAGTATTTAGACTTCATTCTATATACTATTAAAAACCAATAAATTACATAAAAATAATTAAGTATGAACGTAGAAAAAATCATGCAAGATTTGACAGCAAAGCATTCACATGAACCTGAATACTTACAAGCTGTTCACGAGGTATTAGAATCTATTGTTGACGTTTACAATGCTAATCCTCAATTTGAAAAAGCAAAAATCATTGAAAGAATGGTTGAACCTGATCGTATCTTTACTTTCAAAGTAAGTTGGGTTGATGACAAAGGTGAAGCTCAAGTTAATCTTGGATACCGTGTTCAATTCAACGGCGCTATTGGTCCTTACAAGGGTGGTCTTCGTTTTCACCCAAGCGTAAATTTAAGTATTCTTAAATTTTTAGGATTCGAACAAACTTTCAAAAACAGCTTAACATCATTACCTATGGGTGGTGGTAAAGGCGGATCTGATTTTAATCCTAAAGGTAAATCAGACGGTGAAATCATGCGCTTCTGCCAAGCTTTCATGCTTGAATTATGGCATCATATCGGTCCTGAAACAGACGTTCCTGCAGGCGATATTGGTGTTGGAGCTCGCGAAATTGGCTATATGTACGGAATGTACAAAAAATTAGCTCAAGATCATACCGGCGTTTTAACGGGTAAAGGTCTTAATTGGGGTGGATCATTAATTCGTCCGGAAGCTACAGGTTTTGGTGGAGTTTATTTCGTAGACCATATGTTAAAAACTCAAAATATTGACATAAAAGGTAAAACAGTTTCTTGCTCCGGTTTTGGTAATGTTGCTTGGGGTGCTGCTCTTAAAGCTACTGAATTAGGTGCTAAAGTTGTTGCTATTTCAGGTCCTGACGGATATATTTATGATGAAGCAGGTATTAGTGGAGAAAAAATTAACTATATGCTTGACTTACGTAATTCAAACCAAGATATAGTTGCTCCTTACGCACAGAAATTTTCTGGATCTAAATTCGTAGCAGGTAAAAAACCTTGGGAAGTAAAAGTTGATATCGCTCTTCCATGTGCAACTCAAAACGAACTTAACGGAGAAGATGCAGCAACTCTTATTAAAAACGGTGTAATTTGTGTTGGTGAAATTTCTAACATGGGTTGTACTCCTGAAGCTATTGAAGCTTTCCAAAAAGCAAAAGTACTTTTTGCTCCTGGTAAAGCTGTAAATGCCGGTGGTGTTGCGACTTCTGGTCTTGAAATGAGCCAAAATAGCTTAAAATTAAGCTGGACAAGAGAAGAAGTTGATGCTCGTTTAAAACAAATAATGGAAAATATCCATACAGCATGTGTGAAATACGGAAAACAAGCTGATGGCTACATCAATTATGTAAAAGGTGCAAACATCGCAGGTTTCTTAAAAGTTGCTAATGCAATGTTAGATCTTGGAGTTATTTAATAGGGCTCAATACAAATAAATTTAGCGCGGAATTGATGACTTGTTCTCTTTTCCGCGCTTTTAATTAGTATAAGTATGAAACAACTCTTCGACATGTTTTTCACATTTGCCAAAATAGGGACCTTCACTATTGGAGGCGGTTGGGCAATGATTCCCTTAATCGAAAAAGATGTCGTTGAGAAGAAAAAATGGATTGAAAAAGAAGAGTTTATCGATATTCTTGCTATTTCACAATCGCTTCCGGGAATTCTCGCAGTAAATACAGCAATTTTCATAGGTTATAAAGTAAAGAAAGTCGCAGGTAGTATTGTTTGTTTGCTGGCAACAATTTTACCTTCATTTTTGATAATTCTTTTTATTGCAATATTTTTCCGGCAGTTTCAAAATAATCCTACTGTTGTCAGTATTTTTAAAGGAATCAGACCAGCTGTCGTAGCATTAATTTTAGCACCTGTTTTTACGACTGCTAAAAGCGCTAAAATAAATATCAAAAATATTTTCATTCCTGTTTGTGCCGCTTTACTTATTTGGTTGTGCGGTGTTTCTCCTGTGTGGATAATTCTTGTTGCAGGAATTGGCGGAATTGTGTGGTATTTTATCTTTCAACAAAAAATATTAAAGCATAAAAAGGAAAAAGGAACGAAAACATAAAAAGGACAAATTGAAATTATTAATAAAAAATATTTAACCTTAACAATAATCATCTAAATATTTCGTGACTTTGTATCTTTCTATGATACATTATATTATCAACAAATTATCTATCTCCAAATAGAACTTATAACTCAAAACTTAAACATGTTATATCTACAACTTTTCTGGACATATTTTAAAATCGGACTTTTGAGTTTTGGTGGCGGATATGCCATGCTTTCGTTTATTCAAACAGAAGTTGTTGAAAAGCATCAGTGGATAAGCATGGAGGAGTTTACAGATATTGTTGCAATCTCACAAATGACTCCCGGCCCTATCGGAATTAATTCGGCTACTTATATCGGTTACACTGTTACAGGAAATGTTTGGGGCTCTGTTATTGCAACTCTTGCGGTATGTATTCCTTCCTTAATAATAGTTCTTACTATATCTTATTATTACAATAAATTTAGAAATAATAAAATTTTCAATGCGGCATTATCCGGATTACGTCCTGCAGCGGTCGGATTAATTGCAGCGGCAGTATTGCTTCTTATTACACCACAAAACTTTATTGATTATAAAAGTTGGATAATTTTCGGCGTTTCCTTTTTATTAGTATATTTCGCCAAATTACATCCTATTGTGTTAATTCTTCTCGCCGGCGGTGTCGGGTATTTGCTCTACTGACGATTTCAGACTCTTTTTTGCAGTCCAAATTGCCGCATTAAATTCAAATCCGATAATCAGAGCTATTGCACATGTTTTCAGCAAAACTAAAAATATTATCATAGCTCCCAAGGAGCCATATAAATAATTATAATTATTAAAATTAACAATATATATTCTAAAAATATAAGCGCCAAGTCCTATAATCACAACCGCAATAAAAGCTCCGGGCGACCATAACTTAAATACTTTTTTCTCTCCTCCGGGCGAATAATAATAGATAAAGGAAATTATAGCTATTGAGAAAAACATCAGCAAACTCAACTTAATTAATCTAAATAACCATACTAACAATTGTCCGCCTAAAGTAGCTTCATTAATAAATTTTACATAAGCCGTTTGATACGAAAGAATCAATACTATGATTATTAGTAAAATAAATATTATCACAGCGAAAATCAAAGAAATAATTCTCATAACCCACCAAGGTCTATCAAGTACTGCCTGATAAGAATTGTTCAGCGATTTCATCATAGTACTCAATCCCTTTGAAGCAAAGAAAAGCAAGATCAAAAATGAAATTGAAGTCAACCCGATTTTCGGTCGGGAAAAAGATTCCTCAAACATTGATATTAGATAAGATGTAGCTTCAAAAGTAAAGATACTTGAAAATGTTTCCACAATAATTTCCATATCTATAGGGAAATACGGAATTAAAGTTGCCAATGCCAAAACAAACGGGAATAATGCAATAAAAAACTGGAATGCAATTGCCGAAGCACGTGAGTCCAGAAACCCGTAATGCATGCCGTTAACAAAATTTTTCAGTACATCGTAATATCTCGCTCCCTGACACCATTTCGGGTATCTATGTTTTGCCCGTTCAATGTATCTCTTAAGGAATTTGCTGTTCTCAAGCGACAACCACAAATCTGTCTTTTCTCGCATTAATTTAGTTTTTATGAAACGCAAAGATAGGAAAATAATTATAATGTATAATTGACTATTACAAAACAGAATAAATCAATAAAACAACTGAAATTAAAAGTTATAATTACTCTATTTATTATGAATAGATCTTTTAAATACATGCATTAATTCTCTCATTGTTCCCATTATCAATTGTCAATTGATTTCCCTATCTTTGCAGCATGAAAATTACTTTTTTGCTATGCGGAAAAACTTCGGAGAAATGGATTTCGGAAGGAATAAATTTATATTCGAAACGAATTAAAAATTATATTTCTTTTGAAGAAAAAATTCTTCCGGATTTAAAAAACAGTTCAAAACTATCTGTTATTGAAATAAAAAGTAAAGAAGGGGAACAAATTTTAAATGAATTAGATGTTTCGGATTTTTTAATCCTTCTGGATGAAAACGGAAATACTTTTTCATCAATTTCTTTCGCAAATGAACTTCAAAAACTTATGAATACGGGAAGAAAAAGATTTGTATTCTTAGTTGGTGGCCCTTATGGGTTTTCTCCTGAAGTTTTTAAACGAGCAAACATGAAAATATCATTATCGGAAATGACTTTCTCACATCAAATCATAAGAGTAATTTTTCTCGAACAATTATACAGAGCATTCACAATTTTAAATAATGAACCTTATCATCATCAATAATGAATTATGTTGAAGTAGATAACCTTTATAAATCTTTTGCCGAAAAAGTTCTTTTCGAAGATATTTCTTTTAAGATTGAAAAAGGAGAGAAGATTGCTTTGATTGCCAAAAACGGCACGGGAAAAACTACGCTAATTAATATCATCTTAGGTAACGAACTGCCTGATAACGGAAAAATTTTACTTAGAGATGATATTCATATCAACTTTCTAAATCAAGACACTAACTTAAATCCGGCACTTACGATTTTTGAGACCATCTTTGAATCTGAGAACAGTTTTGTAAAATGTATTAAAAATTACCAAAAGAGTTTATCTGATTATGAAGAAGATAACAGCAAAACTGAAGAACTTGAAAACGCAATTGCTATGATGGATTCTCACGATGCCTGGAATTACGAGAATAAAATAAAAGAAATCCTTCATATTTTTGAGATTCCTGATTTCGATGAAATGGTTGGTAATCTGTCTGGCGGACAACAGAAACGGCTTGCTTTAGCTAAAGTTCTTATAGACAAATGCGATTTGTTGTTTTTAGATGAACCGACAAATCATCTTGATATCGGTATGATTGAATGGCTCGAGAGTTATCTTATTAAGGAGAAAATAACTTTATTTTTGATTTCTCACGACAGATATTTTATTGATAACATCTGCGATGTTATTTTCGAGCTTGATGATCATAAACTTTACAGATACAAGAGCAGCGCCGCCGGCTCGGAAATGAGTAATCGTAATGTCGAATATGAAGTAGAAAAACTTCATAAACCCAAAGGCGCCTACAGTAATTTTCTCGTAAAGAAAGCCGAACGGGAAGAAATGGAAGTGAAAAGTATTGAAAAAGCAAGAAATAGATATAAGGTTGAACTTGATTGGATGAGAAGGCAACCACAAGCAAGGCAACATAAATCGAAAAAAAGAATCGAAACATTTTACGAAATAGAAAAAGTTGCAAAGCAAACAATTCGTAATGACAAATATAATTTTAATGTTGAAGCAACTCGACTCGGAAAGAAAATAATGGAGATTTATAATCTTTCTAAGTCTTACGGACAAAAGAAATTAATCAGTAATTTTTCATATACTTTTATGAAAGATGATAAGATTGGTATTATCGGAAAAAACGGAGCAGGAAAATCTACTTTCTTTAAATTACTTACCAAACAGATAAAACCGGATTCCGGAAGGATTATTACCGGAGATACTTTACGTATAGGTTATTTCGGACAAGAAGGATTACTGTTCAATAATGAAAAGAAGATTATTGATATTGTCAAGGAGTTTACCGAAGTTGTGAATATTGACAGTAAAGAAATCGGTGCATCACAATTTCTAACATGGTTTAATTTCCCGCCGGCCGTACAGCATAATAAATACGGAAAACTCAGCGGCGGCGAAAAACGCAGATTCTACTTATTACTCATACTACTCCAGCAACCGAATTTTCTGATTCTTGATGAACCGACTAATGACTTGGATATTCAAACATTAAATCTTCTTGAAGAATTTCTGGAAACTTATGAGGGTGTTTTGTTAATAGCATCTCATGATCGACTCTTCTTAGACAAACTCTCAAATCATATTTTCGCTTTCGAAGGAGACGGCATTATAAAAGATTTTCCCGGTAATTATTCACAATACGTCGAATGGAAAGTCAAAAAAACACTTAAGGAGAAACAAGTAAAAAAGGAAATCAAACAAGCCGAGATTGTAAATGAACCTAAAGAAAACAATGCTGTCAGAAAAGCCACATTTAAGGAGAAAAAAGAATATGATGAGTTAACAAATAAAATAGAATTATTAGAAGCAGAGAAAAAGGATATAATAAATAAGCTAAACGAAATACAAGATCCTGTGAAATTGGATTCATTAAGCAAGCGTTATGCTGAAATTGAAGAAGAATTAACTTTGATGGAAAATCGTTGGCTGGAATTAGCTGAAATTATTGAAGGATAATAACCTTTATTATCAATTGTGTGATACAAATTGTAACTCACGAAAATTTTTCAACTTTGTAAAAAAGAATATTTAACGATAATTTCTTATATCTAAACTAAAAAAATTATGTCAGAAGTTCTGAATTCAAAACTAAAAATTTTCTTTCAATTTAGCTATCGTTCCTATAGGATCTTCAGATGCAAAAACAGTATTTCCGGCAACAAGTACGTTTGCTCCGTGTTTAATTAATTTATTTTTATTATCAAGAGTTACACCGCCATCCACCTCAACATAACAATCGGCATTTCTTCTTGTCATCAAATCTCTCAATTGATCAAGTTTATGATATGTATTTTCAATAAATTTCTGTCCTCCGAAGCCAGGATTTACAGACATCAGTAAAACCATATCAACATCTATAATAATATCTTCCAGAACATTAACCGGTGTTGACGGATTTAAAACCACTCCGGCTTTCATACCCAAATCCTTAATTGCATAAACCGTACGATGTAGATGTGTACAAGCTTCGTATTGAACCGATAAAATATCAGCGCCTGCTTCCTTGAAAGAAGCAAGATATCTTTCCGGTTGAACTATCATTAAATGTACATCAAGAGGTTTCTTTGCGAACCTTTTAATATGTTTTATTACCGGTTGCCCAAAAGAAATATTCGGCACAAAAACACCGTCCATCACATCAACATGAAACCAATCGGCTTCGCTGTTGTTAATCATTTCAATATCCTTAATCAGATTAGAAAAATCGGCAGATAATAAAGATGGTGCAATTAAAGGTTTCATTATAATAAATTTATCCGTGTTTCTAATTTAAATCATCAAACATAATCACATTGTAAACATTTATTTCCGGGAACAATATCGTTATATGATTTTTATTCTTCCTCATTATAGCCTAAAATACTCAACATGTCATCTACGGTTTGTTCGTGACGGAAAACATAATCGAAGAAATTTCCTTTTTCGTCACGATCAATAATAACATGTTTCGGCGCCGGAATCAGGCAATGTTTAATACCTCCGTAACCACTAATCGAGTCCTGGTAAGCTCCGGTATGAAAAAAACCGAGATAAAGCGCTTCCGGATCGTGAGATTCTATATCAGGAAGTAATAATTGCTGATTAAAGTCTTCCGAATTATAATAATCGGAATGGTCGCAACTAATTCCTCCGATATTTATCTTAGTATAAGGATTATACCATTTATTTATCGGTAACAGAATAAACTTTTCATTTAATGACCAAGCATCGGGAATGGTATTCATCAAACTATTATCAACCATATACCATTTTTCTTTATCGTTTTGTTGTTTAGTATCAACAACTTTAAAAATCGTAGCGCCGCTTTCTCCAACTGTAAATTTTCCGAATTCGGTAAAAATATTCGGTTCTTCAATATGTTCGTTAGCACAAACTTCTTTAATATTTTTAACGATTTCCTTAATCATGTATTCATAATCATACTCAAAACCGAGATGATTCCTAATCGGAAATCCGCCGCCAAGATTAAACGAATTAAGTTGCGGGCATTCTTTTTTTAATTCGGCATAAATTGAAAGAGCCTTATTGAAAACGCCCCAATAATACATACTGTCTTTAATTCCCGAATCAACAAAGAAATGAAGCATTTTAAGTTCAATATTCGATTGTGATTTGATTTTATTGCGATAAACATTTAGAATAGCGCTTGGCGGTAATCCCAGACGAGAGGTATAGTATGCGGATTGCGGTTCTTCTTCGATAGCCATTCTCATACCGAGTTTTATTTTCTGATTTCCCACAAGAGGAAGCAGTCTGTCTAACTCATTTTCACTATCGAGTACTATTATCGAATTTTTAAATCCGAGTTTTTGAAGATTTAATATTTTTTGAAGATATTCTTCCGATTTATAACCATTATGCACAATAATACGATCTTTGCTCAGCTCACCGTTTTTGTGAAGTTTTACAATAAGATCAATATCGAAAGAAGAAGATGTTTCCAAATGTACATCATGCTTAAGTGCAGCACTAATAACATGATAGAAGTGACAACATTTCGTGCAATAACAAAAATGATATTTCCCGGAATAATTATTTGCATTGATAGCACGGTTAAATAGATTTCGTGCCTTTTTTATTTGTTCACCTATTTTCGGAAGATAAATCAACCGAAAAGGCGTACCGTATTTATTGATTAGATATTGAAGTGAAATTCCGTGGAAAGTGAGGTATTCTCCTCTCAGATCAAAACCTTCCTGAGGAAAGTAATAAGTCTGTTCAATTAAGTTAAAATACGAATTCTTCATTGCTAGAGCATAAAAAATAAAATTATATTAAACATAAATTATTGGTCGGCAAAGATAACATAATAATTGACAATTGACAATTGAGAACTGAGAATTTTTTGGATGAGACTGATAGAGCCTCAAATAAATAAAGCCTGTTGTGTAATTTTAACACTAATAAAATTTTCTTTCAATCAAAATATTTTTAAATCCTTTTAATATTTTCATTCAACAGGATTTTTTTAATTCATAATTTTTAACTCTGTTTTTATCAATTCATAGTTAGCTTTACCCGTTCCCATACAACCATTATATCACTCCAAAAGTTTTTAAACTGACAAACAAATGCATCTATTAATCCCATTTGAATTGTAAGGAGAACGATTGTTACATTGAAAGCCATAAACGCAAATATAAATACATAAGACGTAAATAATCCGAATTCGCGGATATCAGTCTGATGTGCTCCCATCTGACTGAAGAAACATGTTAAATGAAACGCCAAGGTAAACCCTAATAAAATATCAAAAATATAAAGATATTCTTCGGCACAGATTATACGTATAATACAAAACAGATATGTGTAAATAGGTAAACAATAGGGAGCTAATGAAATAAAAATATTTTTACGGTAGCGACCGCTATGATAAATTTCACCTTCACCCTCTCCCGCCCTAAACGAATGTATCTTTCGAAAAAACATTAAACCTACAACTGTATGCGACAATTCATGCGTAAAAGTCTGGAACCATCTCTTGTTTTTATTCAAAATCAAACGTAATATAAAATAAACGCCCATTCCAATTCCAAACCACATATAAGCCTTATAATCCTTAAATACATAGTAATAAAAGGTTTCACCAAGTTGATAGATGCTGAGAGCGAAAAATATAATCAGGAGTATATATAATATTACTTTAAAGAAAACTTTCATCATAAACATAAATAATTTTTCAAAGATATGTAATAATTCCGATTAAAGGTTTGTTTTGATTTCGCAGGCATGAGATTTACTGATTAAGTTAAGAGCAAGATTTTCAATTTAACAATAACTCTTATTATTTATCCATAAATTTTTATATTTTTGCATCTTAATTATTAAACTGCAATATTTATGATAAATAATTAATAATTATAATTTTAACAATCAAAACAAACTCGTCATGAACAAAAGAAATTTAATTATTGCAAGTATTATCATACTTTTTGCTACTACTTTATTTTCATCCTGTAATAAAGAAAAAAAATATAAGGAATTAATCGTAGGCACTTGGTTAAATCTCAACGAAAACGATTACAACAGTTCTTCTATTATCACTTTTAATGAGAGTAAAGCTGTTTTTCAAAACGCTTACTACGTTAGTGAAAGTGCTGGTTATAGCTGGTATGCGAGCAATGCTTTCGATTATTCAATTGAAAAAGATATTATTACTATCAGTGGGAAAACGGAAAGCGGAATTGATTTTTACTCTGAAATAAGAATTGATAAGTTAGACAAAAATGAAGCATCTCTTACAACTTTGGCATACACTCTTAATGAGGTATCAATGCCGGATGAATTACATTCGTTTAATGTTACAAATGTCGAAGAAAACTCAGTAGCTCTTATCGGTGCATGGAGTTTGGTTGAATGCAACTGCGAATCTGATGAATTGGATGCGGTTTATTATCATTTTCAAGAAAATAATAAAGTTGTTTCTTACGAGAAGTACAATGGAGAATGGACTGCTTATGAACATGAAAGTTATTACTGCTACGGAAATTTCTTAGGATGGTTGTATAAAAATTCAACTAATGTAAATGATCCTAATATTTTTGAAGCTTATGTTTTTGAAAAAGATAATGATAAGATGACATTTACGGGCTTACATGGGGATATTTCCAGAACCATTATTATTGAAAAAATTGATTTGACGGAATTACCTACCACAAGTAAATCTGAAATTATAGAACGATAATTTTATCAAGACTTCTTGATTAAGAAAGCCGGTTATATATAAAAATATATCCGGCTTTTTTATACATTTCTATTCGATTTTAATTAAAAAACTTCTTCTTCCGATAAAACCGTTATTCCAAGTTTCTTTGCCTTCTCCAATTTTGCAGGTCCCATGTTCTCACCGGCAATTACATAATCTGTTTTGCTCGATATTGATGAAACAACTTTTGCTCCCGCAGCATCAAGAAAATCCTTAATTCCGTCTCGACTGAAGTTTTTGAAAACTCCCGAAACCACAACATTTTTATCTTTTAAATCTATTTTTAATTTTGATGTGTCAATATTATTCCCTGAAGAAAAATCTTCAACACTGAAAATTAATCCGTAAGATTTTAATCTGTTAACAATCTCAATATTATCCTCATCACTAAAATATCCGATTATCCCGCCGGCAATAATATCCCCGATTTCATCACAAGCAATAAGATTTTCAAAATCCGCATTAATAATATTATCAATATTTTTGAAATATCTTGTCAGCTTTTTGGAAACAGTTTCTCCGATATGTCTGATACCCAGGGCATATAATACATGATAGAAAGCTCTGCTTTTTGATTCCTCAATTGAATGCAAAAGATTTTCAGTCGATTTTTCCCTCAAACTAATAGTTCTCACAACATTATTATCTTCATCAACAAATTCTCTTTCCAAACCGAAAAGATCTTCATATTCTAAAGTGTAAATATCAGCAATATTTTTAATCAAATCCTTATCTACCAACAAACTGACGGTTTCCTCTCCCATCGTTGAAATATTCATGGCTTTACGGGAAATGAAATGCTCTATTCTACCTTTTATCTGAGGTAAACAACCTTTGATATTCGGACAATAGTGAGCGGCTTCGCCTTCATTTCTAACAAGCTTTGTTGAGCAAGCCGGACAATATTCGGGAAATTCAATTTTTCTGCTTCCTTCTCTACGTTTACTGACTTCCACGCCTGTAATCTTCGGAATTATTTCACCGCCTTTTTCAACGTAAACAAAATCATGTTCGTGTAAATCAAGTTCTTCAATGATATCTGCATTATGCAGCGAAGCTCTCTTAACGGTAGTTCCGGCCAACAAAACTGGAGCAAGATTTGCAACAGGAGTAATTGTTCCGATACGTCCTACCTGATAAGCAACACTTAACAATTCAGTAAGCGCAGCCTCGGCTTTAAACTTGTATGCAATTGCCCATCTGGGAACTTTTGCCGTAGAACCCAATTCATCTTGTAAAGCAAAATCATTAACTTTAACAACAATTCCATCTGTATCAAACTCAAGTTCTTTACGATGAGCATTCCAATAATCAATAAACTCGAAAACCTCATTAATGTTTTTACATTTCGCCATAAAATCCGAAACTTTGAAACCCCATTTTCGCGCTTCTCTCAGGCTGTCGTAATGATTAGAAGTATTTGATTCTTCCGAGATTACGGAATACGGTTTAAAATCAAGATTTCTACGGGCTACTTCTTTTGAGTTCTGAAGTTTGATTGTCCCCGATGCGGCGTTTCTCGGATTTGCAAATGTTTGATCGCCGGCATCTTCTTTCTCGGCATTTAATTTAAGAAAAGAGCTGTGTGGCATAATTACCTCACCCCTAATACATAAATTTTTCGGATAATCTCCAACAAGTTTCAAAGGAATTGTACGAATTGTTTTAATGTTAGCAGTAACATCATCACCGACAATTCCGTCTCCGCGAGTAATGGCATGAGTTAGAATACCGTTTTCATATATTAAACTGATTGCCAGTCCATCATATTTCAGTTCACAAACATATTCAAAATCACCATCAATAGATTTTTTAAGTCGGTTGTCGAAATCCGTTACTTCCTCCTGACTGTAAGTATTTGCCAGTGAAATCATCGGAAATTCGTGTTTAACCTGTTTGAATTTTGAAGTGATAAATCCGCCCACACGTTGAGTAGGAGAATCGGGAAGTTTATGTTGAGGATATTCTCTTTCCAGAGCTTCCAACTCTTTCATCATCATATCATACTGATAATCTGAAATAATCGGATCAGAATTAACATAATATCTCCTATTATGTTCATTCAGCTTATCAGTTAACTCCTGAATTTTTTGTTTTATATCTTCCATATTATTGTTCACTTAAGAGATAACCGCCGCCTTCACCGCCTTCAGGTCCAAGTTCGATTACATAATCAGCACATTTTATGACATCTTTATTATGCTCAATTATAATTATTGAATGGCCTTTCTCAACTAAAGCATTGAAAGCACTCATTAACTTATTAATATCATGAAAATGTAAACCTGTAGTCGGTTCGTCGAAAATAAACAATTTCGAATTGTTGGTTTCGCTTTTTGCTAAGAAATATGCCAACTTTACGCGTTGCGCTTCACCACCGGAAAGTGTATTTGACGATTGTCCCATTTTTAAATAACCCAAACCGACATCTTGTAAAGATTTCAACTTTTGAGTAATTCTTTTCTCGATAGCAGCAGTTCCTTTTTCAAAAAGTTCAACAGCTTGATTTATCGTCATTTCAAGAATATCAAAAATAGAATATCCTTTATATTTTACGTCTAAAATTTCTTCCTTATATCTTTTTCCGTCGCATTCTTCGCAAACCAAAGTAACATCTGCAAGAAACTGCATCTCAACAATAATGAATCCGTCGCCTTCACAATTTTCACATCTTCCGCCGGCAATATTAAAAGAAAAATCTCCCGATTTATACCCGCGCACTACAGACAATTTTTGTTGTGCGAACAAACTTCTGATATCATCAAAAGCACCGATGTAAGTAACGGGATTTGAACGGGAAGAGCGTCCGATAGGATTTTGATCGACTAATTCCACACCGGAAATTGCCTGAAGATCACCGGAAATAGAACTGAATTTACCGGGTTTTCCACCTTCACCAAAATGCCGAGTAAGAGCAGGATATAAAATACTATCTACAAGCGTTGATTTTCCCGAACCGCTTACACCGATGACAACGGTAATCATATTTAAGGGAAATTTTACCGTGATGTTTTTCAGATTAAATTGATTTGCATTATGTACTGTAATGAAATTCTTTATTTTACGTTTCTGTTTAGGAACAGGAACGGATAATTCGCCATTAATATATTTTGCCGTAAGAGTATCCGATTTCATCAATTGCGGAACTGTTCCTGCGAAAACAACTTCACCGCCGAGGCGGCCGGCATACGGGCCAATATCAACAACAAAATCGGCAGCTAAAATAATCTCCTCATCGTGTTCAACAACAATAACGGAATTACCAAGGTCTCGCAGATGTTGAAGAGTCTTAATCAGTCGCTGTGTATCTCGCGAATGTAAACCTACACTCGGTTCATCCAAAATATACATAGATCCCGTAAGATTACTGCCAAGAGCCGTAGCAAGATTTATACGTTGGGATTCACCTCCGGAAAGAGTAGAAGATAATCGATTAAGTGTCAAGTAATTTAATCCCACATCGGACAAAAATTTCACTCTTTGCCTTATTTCTTGAATAACTCTACCGGCAATTTTTTCTTCAGCTTCGGATAATTTTATATTTTTAAAATAATTATTCAGATCCCTAACCGACATATTAACAAAATCATTAATAGTCTTATTATCATACTTCACATATAGGGCTTCTTTTCTCAACCGGCTTCCTTTGCATGACGGACAAGCGGTAAATCCTCTAAAACGAGACGCCAGAACTTTATACTGAATCTTATACGAATTGCTGTTTACATAGTTAAAAAAATCATTAATACCTTCGAAATGTTTTCCGCAACCATTCCAAAGTATATCATACTCCTTATCGGAAAGTTGTTCTATAGGTTTATGAATCGGGAAATTACATTCCCCGGCATTTTCAATTAAATGATTTTTCCATTTCTGCATTTTCTCGCCGCGCCAGCAAACAACGGCATCCTGAAAAACAGAAAGAGTTTTATCGGGAATAACCAAATCTTCGTCTATACCTTGAACTTTTCCTAATCCTTCACAAACAGGACAAGCACCATAAGGATTATTGAAACTGAAAAGATTAGGATTCGGTTGTTCAAAAGTTACACCGTCAATTTCATAATTATTCGAATATGACTCAATAGTAATTTCTGATTCGGAATGTTGATAAACCACAGTGCAATAGCCGTTTCCTTCGTACAAAGCCGTTTCGACGGAATCCGTTAACCTGCGCAAAAGATCTTCATTAGGGGCAGAGTCCTGAATAGCGTGACGATCGACAAGGACTGTAATTTCTTTATTTTTTAAAATATTTTTAATTTCCTCTTTTGATAAAAGAACTTTTTCAATATTTAAAATTTCGATAGGATTTTCAGCATCGTTTTTATTGATTTTCAGCAGTCGTGAATACGCTTGCCCTAGAAATAAATTTAACTGTGCTTCAACAGTTTCTTTATCCGTATTGATTTTAAAGCATATATAACAACGGGTTTTCGGTTCTTTTGAAAGAATTTCCTCTACGATATCATGAGTAGTAAACTGTTTAACTTCCCTACCGGTAATCGGAGAAAAAGTTTTACCAAGCCGTGCAAAGAGTAATTTAAAATATTCATAGATTTCCGTGGAAGTTCCAACGGTAGAACGTATATTTGAAATACTAACCTTTTGTTCTATAGCTATTGCCGGAGAGATTCCGGAGATATTATCCACTTCCGGTTTTGTAATTCTTCCGAGAAACTGGCGCGCGTATGAGCTAAGACTTTCTACATATCGTCTTTGGCCTTCGGCATAAAGAGTATCAAAAGCTAAAGAAGATTTACCTGAACCCGAAACACCGGTAATAACAACCAACTCGTTGCGAGGAATATCAAGAGTTATGTTCTTTAAGTTATTGACTCTCGCCCCTTCTATATGAATATTTTCTGATTCTGTCATTTTGCAAAGATAGGAAATCAATTGAGAATGGGAACCGGAAAATTGAAAGAAGAAGGTAAAGACGGACAACCGGTTTCAATGGATAAATGGATGAAATAGATTAATTGATAAAATAGATAAAGTTGATAAAATGGATGAAATAGATAAAATTTAGTGATTTCTTCGGCTATGATATTTTAATTAACAATTATCATAATCGGTTGATGAAATGTCCAAATATTAATATTATTGTGAAAAGTTTATCAATTGTTCTCTGTACGCTCCGAACATTTTCGATTTGGAGATAAATCCGAGATAAACATTATTTTCATCAATCACCGGTAAATTCCAGGCATTACTTAATTTGAATTTTTTCATCACCATTTCCATTGTATCTTCTTTTTTGATAGCATGCGGTGTAAACCGTATAAAATTGCTAACATGTATTGTATCGTATTTACTATTGTCGAACATAATATTACGAACATCATCCAGCAATACAACCCCAACAAATTTATTATCATGAGTTACAACCGGAAATAAATTTCTATGCGTAGTGGAAATTATTTTCACCAACTCTCCTAAACTTTGTTCCTCATAAACCTTAATGAAATCCGTTTCAATAAGTTGATCCAATTTAAGAAGAGTAAGAACAGCCTGATCCTTATCATGAGTAATAAGATCGCCCTGAATAGCAAGTCGTTTTGTATAAATAGAATTTGGCTCTAATCTTGAAATCAACATATAAGATATTGCCGATGTAATCATTAACGGCATCAATAAATCGTAGCCGCCGGTAATTTCGGCGATGAGAAATATTGCCGTAAGCGGAGCATGCATCACTCCTGCCATCAATCCGCCCATTCCCACCAAAGCGAAGTTTGCTTCGGGTAAAGCAATAATATTGGTTAAATTTATCGCCCGTGCAACCAAGAAACCGCAAATCCCGCCGACAAATAATGTCGGACCGAAAGTTCCTCCGATTCCTCCTCCCGCATTGGTAAAAGACATAGAAACTACTTTCAGAAACATGACGGCAAAAAAGAAAATAAGAACAAATATATTATTCTGACTTATCGAACCGTAAATTGAGCCGTCGAAAACACTCTCAACCTCATTATTTAACAACATTGATAATGAAGAATATCCTTCGCCGTATAAAGGAGGAAATAAAAAGACCAGCAAGCCTATTCCTAAAGCACATACAATTAATCTGATATACGGATTCTTAATACTTTTTACTTTTCCCTCAATACTTAATGTTGAACGAATAAAATAAAAAGACATCAACCCGCAGATTAATCCTAATAAAATGTAATACGGGATATTATCCAAATTGAATGGAGTTGTAGCATTTGTAAATGTAACTGTTTGTCCTAAAAGAAAATACGGAATTAAAATTGCCGTTACCGTAGAAACCAGTAGCGGAACAATAGATGCCAAAGTAAGATCAAACATTAGAATCTCAATTGTAAAGACAATTCCGGCTAAAGGAGCTTTAAAGATTCCTGCCAAACTACCGGCTGCGCCACAAGCCAAAAGCAAAGTTATATGCTTATAGTTCAGATTTAATTTTTGTGCTATTGTTGAGCCGATTGCCGCGCCAGAATGAACAATAGGCGCTTCCGCTCCAACCGAACCGCCGAAACCGATTGTTACGGCACTGGCAACTAAAGGCGTCCAAATTGTTTTCGCACTCAATTTAGATTCCTTACGCGAAATTGAATATAGTATTCTTGTTATTCCATGACTGATATCTTCTTTTGCCACATATTTAACAAAAAGCATTGCTAACAACATCCCGAATCCGGGAAATAATAAATACCATAAACTTGCTGTTCCCGTATCTATCCAATTAGTTAGAACATATTTAATGCCTTCTATTGATAATTTTAGTGCAACAGCAGCCAGTCCGCTACAAAAACCGACAATTACTGCAAGCACAATTAACCTTTGTCTTTCAGGTAAAGAATTAAGGTATGCAATAATTCTAATCTTTTTAAATTTCATTTCAGGAATATTACAATAGGGCTTCTACTCCGGGTAATTTCTTCCCTTCTATATATTCAAGCATTGCTCCGCCGCCTGTAGATATATAACTAATTTTATCCGTAAGTTTATATTTCTTTACTGCCGAAACCGAATCACCGCCTCCTATTAACGAATAAGCACCTTTTTCAGTAGCTTTTGCAACTGCTTCCGCTGTTTTATGAGTTCCTTCCGAAAACTTTTCCATTTCAAAAACTCCCATCGGACCGTTCCATAAGATTGTTTTTGAATTTATAATAATTTCTTCGATTTCTTTCTGGGATTTCGGACCGATATCTAATCCCATCCAACCGTCTTTTATATCACCGGCATCCATAATTTCAGTATTTGCATCTTCTGCAAATTTATCGGCAGCAACAACATCAACCGGAATATATATTTTAACGGATTCTTTCTTAGCTTTTTGAAGAACTTTTTTTGCTATTTCCAAAAAATCTTCCTCAACAAGTGAGTTTCCGATTTTTCCGCCTTCCGCTTTTACAAAAGTAAACATCATTCCGCCACCGATAATAATATTGTCGGCTTTGTTTATCAAATTTTCCACAAGTAAAATTTTATCCGAGACCTTTGCTCCTCCGAGAATAGCAGTAAACGGACGTTTAGCATGAGTCATAACTTCTTCTAAAGCTTCAACTTCTTTCGCCATTAATAATCCGAAAGCCTTATGGTCTTTATCAAAATAATTTGCAATAATTGTTGTAGATGCATGAGCTCTGTGAGCCGTACCGAATGCATCATTAACATAAAAATCTCCCAAGGAAGCCAATTTCTCAGCAAACACTTCATCGCCTTTTTCTTCTTCTTTATGAAAACGTAAATTCTCCAAAAGTAAAACCTCGCCATTATGCAAATTTTTTGCTGCTTCAACAGCAGACTTTCCAATACAATCATCTGCAAATAAAACTTTGGTGTCTAATTTTTGTTGGAGATAATTAACCAAATGTTTTAATGAAAATTTTTCTTCCGGACCGTTTTTCGGACGACCGAGATGAGACATCAAAATGACCGAACCGCCGTCGTCTAAAATCTTATTGATAGTTGGCAAAGCTGCATCAATACGGTTAGTACTCGTGATTTCGAATTTTTCATTTAAAGGGACATTGAAATCAACTCTTATTAAAACTTTCATCCCATTGAAATTAAAGTCGTTAATTGTTTTCATACTAAAGTAATAATTTGCTGCAAAGATAGATAAATAATTGAAAATTGAGAGTTGAGAATTGAGAATTTGTTGTTTACATCATTCCGAAAGCATGCAACATAAATACCCACAAGCATGAACATGTTATGCTCGGGATATTCAAATTAGACATATTATGGTGCCACCCCATAAATCACCTGAGTTTATCAACACGTCATCCAAACAAATAATACAAGAATTGCAACGCATTAAAATTCAAAAAAACAAAATATCAAAATAAAAGTGATAAAGTGAGGGGAAAACAAGAGACATGCAATAATCATAATGCTGTTTATAAAAAACATTTTATCATTCTGTCTAAAAAAACTCAATGCTCTATATATACTATATCTTTCTCTTCAAAATATTCTTCTTCAAAATAACTTGAAATCGGAAATATTCGGTAATTCTTATTAATTGTCTCTAATTCTTCCTTATAATCACCTCCTTTAAGATATAAAATACCATTTGAAAGGGAATTTTTATTCTCTTTCAAAAACTTTCCTGAGGTAAAATTCATAAAATTAGGGAGAGCGGTTACTGCTCGCGAAACAATAAAATCGTATTTACTCCTTAAATCCTCCGCCCTAATTTGTTGACAAGTTACATTAGTAATGTTCAACTCTTTAGATATTGCATCTACAACTTTGATTTTTTTCCCAATTGAATCAATAAGATGAAATTCTACTTCGGTAAAAGCAATTGCCAAAGGCAGTCCGGGAAATCCACCGCCGGTGCCTATATCTAAAACTTTCGTTCCGCTAACAAATTGAATTACTTTGGCAATACTCAATGAATGCAATAAATGATTTATATCAAAATTATCAATATCCTTACGTGAAATAACATTTATAGATGAATTCCAAAGAATAATCTGTTCTTTAAGAAAGTTGAATTTTTTCATTTGCTCTTCGGAAAATTCAGGAAAGTATTTTTCTAATATTTTCATTCTGCAAAAATAGACAGAACCATAAAATTTTCAAAATTAACAAAATCATTTAGCTGTTGATTTATTAACAACATATTTACAGTAACAATGGGTATAAATATTTGTAAGAAAAAAAATATTTTTAAACAATTTGATGTTTTAATTGCCACATTATCAAAGAAATTAATCCTTACATCTTTCACCCTGTTAAAATATTGTTAATAACTGTATACTTTTTTCTTTCGTTTATTTAAACCTATATTATTACTTTAGCAAAATGTAGGTCATGATTTTTTTTGACTTGGATATAGCTAATAAACAATTTTTTACAAAACATCAAATTTAAACAAAATGGGTTCGGATAGTTTATTATTTAATTTAGACGACAATATTACGATTCAAAAAAACGATTCAAAAAATGAATCGGAAAAAGAGACGTATTTACAAAAATTAGAAAACACAAGAGAGGTACCTTCTCTAGTGCAAAAAAACAACGAAAATAAACCTTCCGAAACTACAGGCATTAAGTCTGAAAATAAAAACAATCGAGTGAAATATTCAATAGAAGAAGCTAAAAAAGAAGCAACTAAGTATTTTAAAGGAGACGATCTTGCTGCAGATGTGTGGGTAAAGAAATATGCTCTAAAAGATTCTAACGGCAATATTTACGAAAAAAGTCCCGATGAAATGCACCGAAGAATCGCATCGGAAATAGCACGCATAGAGAGAAACTATACGAATCCTCTCAACGAGGATTTAATTTATGAATTGCTGAGAGATTTCAAATACGTTATCCCGGCAGGCAGTCCGATGGCAGGAATTGGAAATGATATGCAAATATCATCATTATCAAACTGTTTTGTCATCGGTACGGAAGGTGGTTCGGATTCTTACGGAGCAATTCTTAAAATAGATCAGGAACAAGTGCAATTAATGAAACGCAGAGGAGGCGTCGGCCATGATCTCAGCCATATTCGTCCTACAGGCAGTCATGTAAACAATACAGCCCTAACCTCAACAGGAGTAGTTCCTTTTATGGAAAGATATTCCAACTCAACTCGCGAAGTTGCTCAAGACGGCCGTCGCGGAGCACTAATGCTTTCAATATCCATAAAACATCCCGATGCGGAAAAATTCATCGATGCAAAACTAGCTCAAGGTAAAATTACCGGAGCTAACATATCCGTAAAAATAGACGATGAATTCATGAATTGCGTTAGAGAAGGAAAGGAATATATCCAACGGTTCCCTATAGATTCCGAAAACCCTATGTTCACAAAATCTATAAACGCAACCGAATTATGGAATAAAATTATTCACAATGCGTGGGCTTCTGCCGAACCGGGTGTGCTTTTTTGGGATACAATAAAAAACGAATCGGTTCCTGATTGTTACAAAGACTACGGATTCGAAACGGTTTCTACAAATCCTTGCGGAGAGATTCCGCTTTGCCCGTACGACAGTTGCAGACTTATAGCATTAAATCTTTACAGCTACGTAGAAAATCCGTTTACAGATAAAGCATATTTCAATACTGAAAAATTCAAAAAACATGTTCATCTGACCCAGAGAATTATGGATGACATTGTAGATCTGGAAATTGAAAAAGTTAATACGATTCTGAAAAAGATTGAAAATGATCCTGAATCGGAAGAGACAAAACGTGTTGAGCAGAACTTGTGGCTTAAAATTAAAGATAAAAGCGTCAAAGGAAGACGTATGGGAATAGGTATTACAGCCGAAGGAGATATGCTCGCCGCAATGGGTTACCGTTACGGTTCCGACCTCGGAATTGAATTTGCTACTGAAATCCAAAAGCTGGTTGCTTGCGAATCTTATCGTGCTTCTGTTGATTTGGCCGAAGAAAGAGGAGCATTTCCAATTTTCAACTATCAACTCGAAAAAAAGAATCCTCTTATCAATCGTATCGAAAAAGAATATCCCGAAATTATTGATAAAATGGCAAAAGTAGGAAGAAGAAATATTGCCCTGCTTACAATTGCTCCTACCGGCAGCGTTAGTATTTGTACGCAAACAACTTCCGGAATTGAACCGGCATTCATGATTTACTACAAAAGACGTAAAAAAGTGAATCCGAATGATAAAGCGGAACGTATTGATTTTGTTGATAATGCCGGCGATTCTTTCCAAGAATTTAATGTCTTCCACCATAATTTTATCACGTGGCTGAAAGTCAATAATTATGATGTTGATGAAGTTATGAATTATAGTGCCGATGAGCTCGACAAATTGATTGAAAAATCACCATATCATCTTGCTACATCAAAAGATATCGATTGGGTTGCAAAGGTTAAAATGCAGGGAGCTATGCAGAAATGGGTTGATCATTCGATTTCCGTTACTGTAAATATTCCAAATGATGTTACCGAAGATGTTGTAAGTACTATTTACCAAACAGCCTGGGAAAGCGGTTGCAAAGGAATGACTATTTATCGCGACGGCAGCAGGGAAGGTGTTCTTGTTTCGCATGATACGAAAATGGAAGAAACGGCTTTTAAAGAAACTAAAGCGCCGCCACGCCCGCAAAGACTTGAAGCCGATGTTGTAAGATTTCAGAATAATTATGAACAATGGATAGCTGTTGTAGGACTTCTGGACGGCAAACCTTATGAAATTTTTACAGGTAAAGCCGAAGATTTCTGGATTCATCCCAAAATAAGCAAAGGTTGGGTTGTAAAGAATAAAGATTTGAAAAATGGAGTCAGCAGATATGATTTCGAATTTTTAGATCAAGACGGATTCGACGGACATATCAGCGGGCTCTCACGCTCTTTCGATAAACAATACTGGAATTATGCGAAATTGATTTCCGGAATTCTTCGTCATGGAATGCCTTTACCATCAGCTATCAAATTAATTCAAAACATGCATTTCGAAGAAGATCATATCAACACATGGAAAAATGGCGTTGCAAGAGCTTTAAAACGCTATATTCCGGACGGTATGTCTGCCGGAAGAACTTGTCCGGAATGTAAATCTCCTAATTTCGTACTTGTTGAAGGTTGTGAAGTATGTAAAGATTGCGGACACTCGAAATGTGGAGGATAAAATGAAGGAGGAAAGAGTTAACAATTAACAAATAATATGTTAATTCATAAAATTTTGTCATTCTGTCTATAAAATATTTACTATGAAAAAATTAATATTATTACTCGCAATCCTCGCAATTATAACAACTGCTTTTGCTGCAGAGCCGGATACGACATCAGTAAAAAAAGAAAAAATTAAAAAAGGATGGAACTTCGGCGGACTACCGGTTGTATCTTTTAATACCGACCTTGGATTTCAATACGGGGCATTGGTTAACGCCTTTGATTACGGCGACGGCAGCAGATATCCGGACTATAACCGTTCTTTCAAAGTAGAAGTATCTACTTATACTAAGGGAAGTAGTGTTTTTCAATTTTTTTACGACGATAAAGCGTTGCTCCCGAAAGGTATCAGAATGACAACCGATATTAGTTATCTGCCCAGCAGAGCCGATCATTTTTATGGTTTCAACGGGGCAATGGCAATTTTCAATGAAGATTTCTCAGACGATTCGTCGGAAAATTATATTTCGAGGATGTATTATCGACAAAAAAGAAATATGTTACGATTTACTATTGATCTTCAACAAAATATAGGAAAGAGTGATTTCAAATGGCTCGCAGGCATCGGCGTTTATAATTTTAGAATGGGTACTGTTGATATCGATAAGTTAAATAAAAATAAGGATGAAGACAAAATGTTGCCTGATGTTGATTTGCTTTATGATAATTATGTAAAATGGGGAATTATCAGTGAAAAAGAAGCTGACGGCGGTTTAAGCACTTTTGTGAAATTCGGTGCAATCTATGATACACGTGATATTGAGGCTAATCCTAACAAGGGAATTTGGACCGAACTTCTTTTTAATATTTCACCTGCGATATTCAAAGCTGCCGACCAAATGAGTTACGGATTAATTGCCCTAACTCACAGACAATATATTACTTTAGTTCGTAATAAACTTACTTTTGCGTACAGATTAGGTTATCAAGGAACTTTATTCGGTGAAGTTCCTTATTATGTACAACCTTTTATGATAAGTTCTTATTCCGCAGCCACAACATCCGACGGGCTCGGAGGTGCAAAATCGTTACGGGGAATTCTAAAAACAAGAGTTTACGGATCTCATTTCGCTTACGGGAATATCGAATTAAGATGGCGGTTTGTTAATTTTACTCTCGGAAAACAAAATATATATCTTACCCTGGCCCCTTTCGTGGATCTCGGAAGTACTATTGTTCAAATGAAAAAAGATGAAATAAATTACGCAATTGAACAGTTAAGTCTGTCTGATGATGATCCCACAAAAAAAGAAGAGTTTAAAGGATATGATGTAAATGATTTTTTTGATACTTCAAGAAAATCGGATAAATTGCATATTGGCTATGGCGCCGGATTTTATTTCTCGATGAATCATAATTTTGTTGTCGCCATCAATTACGGAAGAGCTGCCGACAAAAATGACGGCAGAAGCGGATTTTATATAAACATCGGCTTTGTGTTCTAACAATAAACTTATTCTTATTTCGTTTTATTTTTTATTGTAAAATTAATTTATCATCATGTTTAAAGCTTTAGATATTGCTCCTATAATTAACGGAAAAATAATTGGAGATCCGGAAGTTAGAATAAATGGATTTTCAAAAATAGAAGAAAGTACTCCGGGAACTTTAAGTTTTCTTTCTTCGGATAAATATTCACAATATTTGGAAAATGCAAAAGCAAGTATTATTGTTATTAGTAAAAACCTTGTTCCTGAAAAACCTGTTAATAATACTCTTATCGTTGTAGATGACGCTTATAAATCAGTTATCGAATTAATGAATATTTATAATCAAAACATTGAAAAAGAATATGCGGGAATTTCGGAGAATGCACATGTTGAACCGGGAACTATAATTGCGGAAAATTGCTATATCGGTGATTGTACTATAGTAACTTCCGGCTGCGAAATAGGAAGCAACACTAAAATTTACGCTCAGGTTTATCTGGGCAAGAACGTCACAATAGGTTCAAATACAAAAATTTATCCGGGTGTTAAAATCTATGCGAATTGTCGTATCGGAAATAATTGTATAATCAATGCCGGAACTATCATAGGTGCCGACGGCTTCGGCTTCATTCAAGAAAACGGCAAAAATATAAAAGTTCCGCACCTCGGAAATGTAGTAATAGAAAACGACGTTGAAATAGGTGCAAACTGTACCATAGACAAAGCAACTCTCGGCTCAACGATTATCCGTCAAGGTGTTAAAATGGATAATCTGATTCATGTTGCACATAATGTTGAAATCGGAAAAAATACAGTAATAGCCTCGCAGGCAGGAATTGCAGGATCAACAAAAATTGGCGACAATTGTATGATCGGCGGGCAGGTAGGTATTATAGATCATATCGTAATAGGCAATAATGTGAAAATTATAGCTCAATCGGGCGTTATTACAAAGATTAAAGATAATGAGACATTTATGGGTACTCCGGCCTTTAATTCTTTCGACTATAAGAGAAGTTATTCGTATTTTCGCAAACTTCCCGAAAAGTTTAAACAGTTAGAAGATGACGCAAAAAACAATAAATAATCCGGTAACTATTGAAGGCACCGGACTTCATACCAACAAAAAATCCGTTGTTAAACTTTTTCCCGCAGATATTGACTCGGGAATACTTTTCCAAAGAACCGATTTAGAAAACCGTCCGCTTGTAAAAGCCATCGAAAAAAATACATTTGCATTTAATAGGAGCACCTCCATAAAGAGTGGAAACGCCTCTATATCAACCATTGAACACTTTATGGCTTGCTTTACTATTTTAGGAATCGACAATATTCTGGTTCAGGTTGATGCCGAAGAAATGCCCATCTTAGACGGAAGCGCTTTACCGATTTACAATTTGCTTAATAATAATCTCATCGAACAAAATAAAGAAAAAGAATTTCTGACAATTAAAGACGATTTTGAATATTTTTCCGGAGATTCCTATGTAAAAGTTTCTCCTTATAACGGATTTAAAATCGATATAAGAGTTGAATATCCCTATCCCATCGGGGTTCAAGAAATGACTTACGATCAAGAAAAAGACACAGAGCTTGTCAAAGATATTGTTTCCGCCAGAACCTTTGTTTTTTTAAGTGAGCTGGAATTTCTTCTGAAAAATAATCTTATAAAAGGCGGCAACTTTGACAATGCACTTGTTTTCGCAGATAAAATATTAACCGATGACCAATCCGAATATCTCTGCAAAATGTTCAACAAATCGAATATAAAAGTTACCGATTACGGAATGTTGAATAATACAACATTAAGAAGTCCGAAAGAACTCGTTTGCCATAAACTTTTAGATATGATAGGCGATCTCTCATTAATAGGGAAATCAGTGAAAGGACATTTTACAGCCTATAAACCGGGGCATGCTGTAAATAGCGGGATAGCAAAAAAAATAATCGGAGAAGAATAAGAACTAAAAGTATAAATATTTTTTTATACAACTCCCTGCGAAATAATAAATTGTATTATTTTATAATTTCTCATTTTTCTGATTGATAAAATCAGGAATACAAGATTTGTGTCCGCTAAATTATTTTTCAAAATTATTTGCAAATATTAAAATTATTTTTAATTTTGACGCGTATTTTATTAACTTTCAATTTAGGAAAATAACAGAATAGTTTGTAAAAATGAACGAATTTTAGACCAACGATTATTTAATAAATTTGTACCAATTATGATTTAAATTGCAAAAAATCTCAACAAGACTCCGATTTTTTTCAATGTTAAGTTGTAAAAAGGTATTTTTTAGAAGCATACCTAATTAAAGCCATAAACTATGAAGCCAGTAAAGTTTTTTCTAATTATAAGTATTTTATTTTGCGTATTTACCCAAGAAACGGTTGCACAATATCCATATAAATCAAGTATCGGAGGCTCAATGTTTGTTAATGTTATTGGGCCTACTTTCAAATGTTTTTTCTCAGATAATATAGCATTTCAGTCCGATATATATTGGAAAGTAATAGTTTCTCCATACAAAGCAAATGACAACTGGGACCCTGCTATTCAACCTGTTGTTGAGGCAGATGCTAATCTGATGTATCAAAAAAGATTGAAATATTTGCATAATGCCGAATTATTCTATTTTGTTGGAGGTGGGATAAATGGAGGATATTCAGGGTGTACAAAATTGGGCATAAATACAATTTTCGGATTGGAATTTGTTTCTCTGAGGAAACCGATAGCTTTTCAATTAGATTTACGACCCGGTTATGGTATATTAATTAAGTCTAATGATAATGACAATGTTGGATTCTTTCTTCCTGAATTTGAAAGACAGTGGTCGTTCTTCGATTGGGTTTTTGGATGTACAATAAGATATACTTTCAAAAGAAAATAAAGTATATAATTATGAAACACCACATTATTTTAGCAGCATTACTAATTGCTGTTGCTTCGCTTGTTAACAATTGTAGACTACCAAAAGACGAATATTATTCTGCTATTGGGATAGGTTATATCTATGATGCGGATTCAATAATACCAATGAAAAATGTTGAAATTACTATTACTTCTGCCCTCAATGGCCCTTTTGGAGTTTTTGCATTTTACTTTCGAGACACGGTTATTAGTAATGAAAAAGGCGAATTTATCAATGTGCTTTGTAATAATTTTTTGTGAAAATATATTAAACCCTACTTGGAATAATTACTATATATTTATACATTTGTAGAATTATTTATTAATATTAAATATCTTACCTAAAAATATATGCCATTTATAAAAACAGATAAATTATTTTATAAACTAAAAAATTTAAATTATGAAAAATGTTATTTTACTATTCACATGCATGGTAATAATGTTTACAGGATGCGTGAAAAAGAAAAATTGTGATTGCGGAATAAACGGTGTATGGCAATATCTTGAAGAGCCGTATTATATAAATAAAACCAATTGTTCAAACAAAAAACATAAAATAGTTGCACATTTCTATCCGGATATTGATAATAAAGAAAATGATACCAATTATTGGACTTTTTCTGGAAACATTCCGGCCGCCTTTAAATCAACAACTCCTACATATATTAGCATATGTTATGAAGATTATTGCGAAGGCAAAATGCAAAATCATGATGCGGGTTTGCCAAGTGTTTATAATTTACAATGTATAGAAAGAGTAAAATAATATGAAAAAAAATATTCAAATTTTATATTTATTGTTATTACCTATATTTAATTTATTCGGACAGAATAACATTTCTAATCTAGATGGCTATTATTATGCAAGTGGAAAGGCACATTATTGGACAACAGATTCAACATCTGTAAATATTATTATAAAAAATATGGATAATTACCATATTATTGTTAATAAATTAGAAAACATTTTCAATGCTGAGGGCGATGAAATTTTAGCGGACGACGAGGATGACAATATTATCATAAATAGTTTTCGTTTACCAATTATTACAAAAGACTCATTGATAAATGCAATAAGTATTGAACATGATGATATAGTTTTTTTTACTTATTCGAAAGTTGTAAATGAAAATCGGATATGGTTACGTAATGAGGTAATTGTTAAATATAATTCAAATACATTAACCTCTATTGAATCGCTTCAAAACAGATTGGCAACTTATGATTCCATCTCTATTTCCTATGTTCAAGATAATGAATTATCTATTATATGTAAAAAGGATAAAGACGTAATAGAAATCGCAAACTTATTATATAATACTGAATCGGTTGAATATTCTACTCCAGATTTTTACTATAATTATACTTTAGACGCTGATGATCCGCTATTTAATAATTATCAATGGAATTTGAAAAACACCGGCCAAACAGGTGGAAGTTTCGGCATTGATATTCGTGCAGAAGGTGCATGGGATTTTTTAAATAAGGTATTTGGGACAATCGGTACAAATATAAAAATTGCCGTAATAGATGATGGAGTTGAAGAACATGAGGATTTATATTCGTCTTTAGGTTATAGTAGGGTTCTTAATGGTTATACTGCAAATAGTGATGGAACCGGAAGGCCAAGAACTAATGGATATCATGGGCAAAACTGTGCCGGAATCATTGCGGCAAGCCATAATACGTTATGTGTAGCAGGAATAGCACCTAATACATTAATAATACCTATACGAATTGTGAAAAACAATGGAAGTTTTTTTAGTCAAAATAAAATAGCTAATGCGATAACCAAATCATGGCAAGAATTGGATGCCCATATACTAAGCAATTCGTGGGGTGATGGAAATAAAAATGATAATTTAAACTTTGCAATTAATAATGCAATTAAAAATGGAAGAAATGGAAATGGATGTATCGTTGTTTTCTCTTCAGGAAATAAAAACAAAACAATAATTCCTTATCCTCAAAATGTTAATGATTCAATTTTAGTAGTTGGTGCAATTGATAAATGTGGTATCAGATCAGGGAGTCTTCAATCAGTTCCCAGCTCTTGCGATCCATGGGATGGCGGTAATAATGCAGGAAGTAATTATGGTACTCTTTTAGATATTGTGGCTCCTGGGACAACTGTACCAACAATTGATAGACATGGTGAACTAGGATTTACTGTTAATAATCATAGGATAGGCTTTGGTGGCACCTCCGCTGCTTGCCCTCATATTGCTGGTGTAGCTGCATTAGTTTTGAGTGCAAATCCTAACCTTACCGGACAACAAGTCAGAGATATTATTGAGTCAACAGCCACTAAATTACCAAATTACACTTTTACCAATACTTCTAATCGTCCTAACGGCACTTGGAATCAACAAGTTGGTTATGGTTTAGTAAATGCTGAAGCTGCGGTCAAGAAAGCTTATTTTTTGAATGCGACTATTTCAGGTAGTACATCTATTGGTTCTTGTAATACAGCTACATTTTATTATAACGGTTCGTCGTCTTCTTCAATGCAAATAGTATGGAGTGTGGGACCTGCTTTAGAAATAGTCTCAGGACAAGGAACAAAAAATGTAACAATCATATCAACAGCTTCATCTTCTATGTCTTCCTATATAAAAATAGAATTCAAAGCACAAGATAAGGTTTTATATTCTTTGCAAAAACAATTAAATATTACTGGTGGTAACAGCTATCCTAATTTATCCAACACAAATTTTGAAATAACTTCTAATCAAGTCTGGAATACAGAAAGTACTTTAGGAGTAGAAGTTATTATTAAAGACGGAGTTACATTAACTATTAACTCTACTATACATTGTGGGAAAAACGCAAAAATCATTATTAACCCCGGGGCTAAATTAATTATAGACGGAGGCAAGCTCACTAACTCATGCTCCCAATTTATGTGGGAAGGCATAAGAGTCATAGGTAACAAAAATCAAGCTCAAACAGAACAATATCAGGGTACTATTATCTTAAAAAACAATGCCGTTATTGAAAACGCAAACTTTGCAGTAACAGCACATGGGGTTGGGAGCGACGGAAATACATCTGGCGGAATTATTCAGGCTAAAAACACTACTTTTAGAAACAATAGAAAATCAATAACCTTCTGGGAATATACAGATTCGAGCAGCCGGATAATATCAAGCAACAAAAGTTTTTTTAAAAACTGTACTTTTATTGTTGATGATAATAACTTATTTGAATCAAGTGATAAATTTTTCGAAAATCATATTTCATTATGGGGTGTTTACGGAATAAAATTCAATGGATGCAATTTTGTTAATAATATTAGTAATACAAACGAAAGAAAACAGGCCATATATACAGAAGGAGCATATTTTATTGTTGACGAATCATGTATTAATAATATGATATCAAGTAATTGCGGATGCGGAATTAACAACAGTAACTCAAGTACATTTACTGGTTTTACTAATGCTATTGATACACATACTGACGGTACTACTTATACTTTTAAAGTAAATAAAAGTAATTTTTCAAAAAATGAATATTCTATTAAATCAAATACAATTAATAATTTTACTGCCACAAGACTAAACATTAATTTCGATAATAATCCTTTCAGTAATCCCGTAGGAATTAAAATTGACCAGGGGGTAAATTATAAAATTGAAGCAAACAGTTTTTATGCACAAACAGTAAATACAAGCAAAAATTATATTGGTATTGATGTAAAATCTGTTAGTGGTAATGAAAGCTCAATATATTTAAATGATTTTAAAAAATTAAATGAAGGTATTTATGTTAGAGGAGGAATAACTTCAAATAATCCATATCCTGAAAGAGGATTACAATTCGCTTGTAATTATTTTTCAAATAATAGTATTGATATCCATTTATCTTTCGGATCATTAATACAAAGGGTACAGGGCAGTGATTCTAAAGGTTCTGATAATGATTTTTCAGAAAATGCAATATATAATATTCAAAAAGATAATACAAAACAATTAATATATAAGTACGGGCTCGATAATTATCATTATCCTACTACCAATACTAATACTTTTGTAACTGAGGTAGTATCGGTCATAAACAATTGTCAATCTACTTTATGTAGTAATACAGCCGTTGATAAAAGCAATGAAAATTATAAAAAAGATATTGAAATCTATTCTCAGCTAAATGAAAAATATTCCTCACAACTAAATATCTTCTACTCTAAAGATTATGATAAGGTTATTGAATATTATGATAACGGAATAATTTTAGATGAAACACTTTTACTTGCTGCAACGGATATGCATGAGGAATTATTGGAAATCAGTTGGCAAATGGCAAAGATCAGTAATAATGCTTTGCAGACAATTAAAACGGATACAATTTATGATCTTAATAAACTAAGTGAATGGTATAATGTAATTAACACTTTAAATGCAAAATATTCCCTTGCGGAAACATATTATCAAATGGGTAAATATGAAGACGCATTAAAAATTTTAGAAACAATTCCGAAAATTTTTTATCTTAACGAACAAGAGCTTTACGAGCATACCAATTACATAAATTTCTTTGAATTTAAGAACAAACTCCATAAATCTGGTAGAAACTATTTCGAAATGAGAGAAGATGAAATTAAGGAACTTACAGAGATAGCAATGTTAAATACCGGAGTTTCTTCTTTGATGGCACAAGGTATTTTATGTTTCTTCCATGATATTTGCATTAATTTGGAAGAGAAACCTCTTGAGAAAAGCATTTTTGTAATTGACAATGAACAATTGATAATCAACAATAAAAATAATAATAACGATGTATACGTTTACCCAAATCCAGGAAAAGATTACATTATTGTTATTTGCGAGATTGAGAATAATAATTTTGAGTTATTTAATATAAACGGCTCAAAACAAATCTCAATCAAACTTCAAAAAGGATCCAACACAATTAATACTTCATTCTTAAAACAAGGAGTTTATATTTATAAAGTTATTGTAGAAGATAAAGTAATTTCCGGCAAATGGGTAAAACAATGAAATATTGAAAATTAACAATTAGGTATTTCTATTGCGGAATGCTTTAAATTTGTTAATTATGGAAATTATTTTTTTATCTTGTCTATAAATTACCTCATAATTCCATACAAACATTACATAACCAGAAATCATTAAAGCATTGGTCTTTAATTTTTTTATCCTATTGCAAATTAAATTAAATATTTGTTACTTTGCACGAAAATTTATAAACAATATGAGTATAAGCGATTTTATTGACTCGGTTAGGTCACAAGTCAATGAACTGGAAAATTTAGACGAATTAATGGAACGATCTGATAACGAGGATGAGGAGGCGATGTGCCGGCTCGGTCTAATTTATGAAAAGCTGTTATGTATTGCCGAAGACGACTCCGAGTCGGATTCCGATTTATGCGATGATCTTAGAGATGCAATGGAAGACTATATGTATAATTCGGCTGAGCTTGGCTTTGTTGAAGCTCAAGAATGGGTTAATAATTACCGCGATGACGACGGTAAATGGGATGTCTATATATAACAGATTCTGATATAACCCATCACAACAAATTTGTTACATAAGCAAATAAAATATCATGTGCTTACATACATACGATTAATTTTAACATCAATGAATTCAAGATATTTAAGTATGAAAAAAATATTGATAAAATTTTTAGCTGCAATAATAATTCTTATTGGAGCAACTTCTTGTTGGCCGCCCGAAGAAACAGAATTCGACAGCTCTTTATTAACAGGGAAATGGCAATCAAATACATTATTTGAAAGATATTTCAGCGATGGCACAGGCTATACCTGGGATACTGCCGATGATGTTTATGAGGATGAAGCTCAACCGTTTGAATGGACTTTAGAGAAAAGTACGTTAACCCAGATTCATTTAATGGAAATGGGCGGTGTAGTTCCCAAAACTTATACAGTAACCGAACTCACCAATTCGACTTTTAAGTATAAAGACAGTTTTACAAAATCCTATTCTTTTAGCAAAGTCAATTAAATTTACAATAAAACCCCATCAAGGTAAATTTGCAACTTAAGTAAATGAACCAAGGATGCAAACACACGTCACTTATTAAAATAATAATGACGATATTAATATAATTCATGTGGTTAACATATGACGATTCAAATAAAAATAAATGGTTAAAATTATTTTCATATGAAAAAAGCATTAAAAATAATCGGAATTACCTTGTTATCTATCATAGGTGTATTATTAATCGTCATTTGTATTGTTTTCTGGTTAGCTCTTACACCAAAAAGAATCACTCCTATTGTCAATAATCAAGTAGAAAAATTTATTAATGCGGAAACAAAATTGGGGGAAATAGACTTGACATTATTTCGTACTTTCCCTAAAGCCGGAATAAAAATAAATAATCTCTTCATTATCAATCCTGTCGAAGGTTCTCCGTCTGATACGCTCGTTTATGTTGAATCCTGTATTCTCTCTTTCAACTTAAAAGAATTTCTCAAAAATGATGTACTCAATGTAGATAATATATATCTGGAAAACGGTTTCGCAAATATTTTTATTAATTGCGATAATCAATCTAATTTCGATATATTTAACACATCATCAGAGGAAACGGAAGATTCTGGTGAATTTAAAATGCCATTTGTAGAATATCTTTTAGAGAAACTATATATAAAAAATCTAAATGTCTTATATGAAGATTGTCCGAACCATCTTTCTGCAGAATTAAATAATTTTTCAACCAACAGTCATGTTCAGGGAAATGATTCGCGTATCGACGGCAAAATTGATATTTCAACCGATAATATTTATTTTAGTTATAATGAATCGGATTCAAGTAATATTAATGCCGTATTAAGTAAATCAAAGTTCATTATCGATGGAGTTTACAAAGACAACATTTTAGAAGGTTCAATGCAGGCTAACTTTCCTGAAACTTCACTTAAAATGGATAATGTGGATTATTTGAACTCGAGTACAATGAGTTTAAATTTTCCATTTTATCTTGATTTTAATCGTAAGCATTTTGATATAAAGCAACTTATATTAAATTTCGAAGAAAATATTATCACTTTAAAAGGTACTACCGACTTAAATTATAATAATACAGATGATATTCTTGTAAATGTTGATTTCGGCACTAGTAAATTAATTATTGAAAATATTTTACCTTTAATTCCGAAACCCTTTTTAAACTTGCTCGAAGGAATTGATGTCGGCGGCGCTATTACTATTGACGGTTCCGTTAACGGAATCTTTAATGAAAACTTAATGCCGAAAATCAAAATCAACGCTTTATACGATGAAGGAAAATTTTCTTATTCGGGGCTTGACTACAATTTCAGAGATGTTTACGCTAAACTCAGTGCCGATATTGATATATCCGATAATCTTAAATACGACGCAAACATTGAAAAGCTGAGTGCTAAAACATTAAGCAGCAGCTTCGATATTTCAGGAAAAGTAACGGATACAACGGGTAATATTTTTTGTAATCTGAAATTAAACAGTAACTTAAATCTTCCTGATGCACAAAGAATGATTCCGGAAGACATGACAATCGAGATGTCTGGCAAAGCAAAACTTTCAGCTAATGCAAGATTCAAATTAGATGATGTTTTAAATATGAATCTGATGAAGACGAGTATCTCCGGAAGAGTAATTTTATCTGATTTGGACGTGTTTTATGAAGACAGCATTAAGCTTGTCTCCCCAAATTTAGATATTCTTTTTGCAATACCTAATCAAGCCAAAAACCTTTCGTTTAAAGAGCTTATCCGGGCTGATATTGTAAGCAGCGGAATTATTGCGGACATTTCCGATAATATCCATGCCGATCTAAAAGACATAAACTTAACCGTAGGCGTTTCAAATATCTTAGATACAATTCAACCGGTTTCCGTAAAAGGAAGCTTTGAAATGTCTAAAATAATTGCTTCAATGGATACAATAAATGCTAATATTTCCGATGCTATCGGAAGTTTCAGCATGATTCCTTCGAAAGAAAATCGTGAGATTGTAAATTACAATGTTGAATATTTCAGCAATGATCTTAATGCCAACATGGGAAGTACTTATAAAATAAGAACTGCTGCCGTCGGCATTAAAGCTTCGGCAAAATATGATGAAAAACAAAAAAATATTTTGCTGCAATGGAATCCCGAATTTGATTTTGATATTAGCGAAGGTAAAATTGAAATTCCTGATATAGAATATCCTATTTTTGTTCCGAATTTAAAAATGGATTACGATTCCAAAGTATTTAATATTCACGACGGTAATTTTGTAATCGGCAATTCCGCCTTCCATTTAAAAGGTGATGTAAAAAATGTCGACGGATATCTAAGGGATTCTACATTATTAACTGCCGTTTTTGATTTTACTTCGGATAATACTGATGTAAATCAACTGATGGACTTAGTAAACGGCTTCGGGGCCGATTCTACGGACATTAATGATGTTGAACTGGAATCTCCTGAGGATAATCCATTTATGGTTCCGAAAGGAATTGATTTCAGGTTAAACACTTTAATTAAGAAAGCTACAATCGGAGAAACAGTCCTTGAATCTCTCGGCGGGCATGTAACTGTTAAAGACGGAGTTCTCGTGCTTGAAGAAATGGGGTTTACGACAAGAGCCGCACGAATGGAGCTAACAGCGATGTACCGCTCGCAAAGGAAAAATCATCTTTTCGTAGGTTTCGATCTCCGTCTTCTTGATATTGATATCGAAGAATTAATTGATATCATTCCCTATGTTGACAGTATTTTACCAATGTTGAAATCGTTCAAGGGAAATGCCGAGTTTTATCTTGATGCGGAAACTTATTTAACATCTGCATACAAACCTAAAATGTCAACATTAAGGGCTTCTTCATCAATTACAGGTAAAAATTTAGTTTTATTAGACAGTGATGTTTTTTCACAAATATCAAAATTATTAATGTTCAGTAAGAAAACTGAAAATCTTGTAGACAGTGTTGCGGTGGAATTAACTGTTTTCAAAGATGAGGTTGATTTATATCCTTTCTTGATAAGTATAGATAAATATCAGGCTGTAGTTGCGGGAAGACATAATATAGATAAAGACTTTTCTTGTGATTATCATATCTCTATTACCGATACACCTTTGCCGATACGGTTGGGATTAGAGGTTTCGGGACCGGTTAGTGATTTGAAATTCAAATTAGTTCCTACTCAATATGCTAATTTATATAATCCGAAAAAACGTAATGTGGTACAAGCACAAACATTGCGTTTACAACAAATGATACGAGATTCACTAAGAGATAATTTGAAATAATATTAACAACAACATTTTGAACTACTTTTAACTCAAAATGACAGCTTGTTCTTCATCTTTGATTTTTATTCCTATTCTGTGCTTTGATTTGCATTTTTAGTTTTCAAACTTTCGCGCTTAATCAGAATCGCCTTGACTCCCAACCATATTGCAGTCGCTATTAAAATTCCTAATATCGTTCCGCATAAAACATCGCCGGGATAATGAACTCCAAGATAAATCCTGCTATAGCCTATTACTGCTCCCCAAATAAAAAGCAACCAAATATACTTGTAATACTTTCTAAGTACAAAAAAAGCATACGTTGCTATACCGAATAAATTTGTTGCGTGGGATGAAACAAAACCGTATCTGCCGCCACATTTATCTTTCACAATATGAACTAATCCGGCAAGACTTTCATCATGGCACGGACGTAATCTTCCGACCAGAGGTTTTATGATATGTGCCGAAATCATGTCTGTACAAGCAATCAGCACAACTACTCCCAATAAAATAATTACGGATTTTTTTTTGTATTTTTTGATGATAAAATAAACCAGCAAGATAAATAAAGGTATCCAAGTTACGGTTGTAGTAATAATATCAAAGAACCCATCAAAGAAATTATTATGAATACCGTTTAAAAACAGGAAAATCTGTTTATCAAGTTTATCTAAATACTGCCACATTATTCATTAAGTATTTTCCAGAGCTTGTCTTTCAAAGAATCAATATTATACATTGTTACTGAAGAAATAAAAATATTGTCAATATTTTTGGGTAATGTTCTTTTAGCCGATTTAATCATTTCATCATCAGCTATATCAGATTTAGTTACCGCAAGCAATCGCGGTTTATCAAGTAATTCAGGATTATATTTTTTCAATTCCTTCAGTAGAATTTGATATTCTTTGGAAATGCTTTGGGCACTAACAGGTACCATAAATAATAATACTGCATTTCGTTCAATATGCCTTAAAAATCTGTGTCCCAAACCCTTTCCTTTATGTGCTCCTTCAATAATCCCCGGTATATCCGCAATAACAAAAGAGTTTTCTCCGTGATACTGCACCATTCCGAGGTTTGGAACTATTGTTGTAAAAGGATAATCGGCAATCTCGGGTTTTGCGGCAGACATAACCGATAATAAAGTAGATTTTCCCGCATTAGGAAATCCGACCAGACCAACGTCGGCAAGAATTTTTAATTCAAGGATTATCCAGCCTTCCTGACCTTCTTCACCGGGTTGAGCAAATTTAGGAGCTTGGAAAGTCGCACTTTTGAAATGATCATTTCCCATACCGCCTCTGCCGCCGTGTTTTAGAATCAGTTCGTTACCTTCATCAACAACTTCACCAATTATTTCGCCTGTTTCGGCATCTTTCGCAACTGTTCCCAACGGAACGTAAAGATAAACATCTCCGCCGTTTTTTCCTGTTTTCAGATTTGATGAGCCTGAGCCTCCATTCTCCGCGTGGATGTGTTTGGTGTATTTCAAATGTAATAAAGTCCATTTGTGCGGGTCTGCTTTAATAATAATATTTCCACCTCTACCGCCGTTTCCGCCGTCGGGGCCGCCTCGCGGATTCTTCTTCGATCTGTGGAAATGCATAGAACCGCTACCTCCATTGCCCGATTTACAAAATATTTTTACGTAATCAACAAAATTCGATTGTGGCATAAAATTAACTATAAATATATTTATCAATAAAATTTTTCATTTGGAGATGAATTTCAGTAATATTGCCTTCTCCGTTCACGGCAAAATATTTTCCCGTTTTTTTGTAATAATCTATAACAGGTTTTGTTTTAACATAATATTCATTCAAACGATGTTTAATACTTTCCTCATTATCGTCGTGTCTTCCGGAGGTTTTTCCTCTTGCCAGAATCCTTTTTATCAAAGTTTTTTCGCTCACTTCCAAATCAATCATTCCGATAAAATCAACATTGTATTCTTTCATTATTTCATCAAAGGATATTGCTTGATTTACAGTTCTCGGATATCCGTCAAAAAGAATTCCTTTAGCCTCGACTTTCTTACTTTCCTTAACGACTCTCCTCACAATATCGGTAACAATTTCATCACTTACCAAATGACCTTTATCCATAATCTCCGTTATTTGCTTTCCTATTTCCGTGGATAATTCCATTTCTTTACGTAGAGCTTCGCCTGTAGAAATATATTCAAAATCAAATTCCTGTATAATATACTTAGATTGTGTTCCTTTTCCTGCACCCGGAGGTCCCGATATAGCAATAGCAAACATGGTATTAAATTATTTTATAAATGTCTTCATAGTTTCTTCCATATCCATCATAATCGAGTCCGAAACCCAGAATAAAATCATTAGGAATAGATTTCCCGATATAATCAATATTGTAATTCTCCTTAAAGGATTCGGGTTTAAACAGTAGAGTTGCAATTTTTACATCTTTCACTCTCATTCCTGATAACTGATTAAGAACGTGTTTCATGGTTAATCCCGAATCAATAATATCTTCAAGAATAATAATTCGTCTATTTTCAACCGGAATATCAAAACCTATCAGTTGCTTAATATGTTCAGTAGATTTTGTTCCGGAATAACTCGAAACCTTTACAAATGAAATATTTGAAGCAATACTAATACGTTGGTAAAGTTCGGCAGCAAAAATAAAAGAGCCGTTTAAAACTCCCAGAAACAAAGGATCATCATCTTTGTATTCATTGTTTATTGCTTCCGCAATTCTATTTATGCTTTCAATTATTTCTTTATGAGGAATATATAATTCGAATTTTTTATCAAAAACTTGTATGATTTTATTCATCTTGATATTTTTTATTCGTTCATAATTACTGTAAGCACAATATCTCCGACCATTTTCAAGGATTTCGGATCTATTTTTGACATGTCATCTTCTTTTGTGTGCCAATACTCGAAGAAGGAACCGTTTGAAGATGATAAATCCAGATGAATAATATTTACTGTCGGTATTTTAGCATAATAATTTATATAGAAATGATCATCATTGATAGGTATTCCTTTTTGATCGGGAAAATACTTACCATAACCCAAATCTTTTGCTGTTCTCCATATTTTCTCAACAATTTGCGGCGCGAAATATTGAGAATATTCTTCTTTAAGAAATACCGGTTCCGAAGCACCGACCATATCAAGCAAAATTCCATAGAAAGCTTTGTATCCGTATGTATGCGGATTTTTCGCCCAGTACTGTGAGCCTAATCCCCATTCTTCTCCTGTAGTAGTTTCATTTTGTTTAGATTCGTGTGTTCCGTAATCTTCAATGTCAAAAAATATAATATCAATACCGATATCAGGTTTTAAGATACTTAACTGGCGTGATATTTCGAGGAGTACGCCTACGCCGCTCGCTCCGTCGTTTGCGCCATCTATAGGTTTAAATTTGTTCTCAGGATTAGGGTCATGATCTGCAAAAGGACGAGAATCCCAATGAGCACATAGTAGAATTCTTTTTCTGTTTGTCGGATTAAAAACGCCAATAATATTTTTAGAATCGAAAATTTCTCCGGTATATACCCGTGTTTTGAAAGATTGTATTAGAGCCGTATCTGCATATTGCAATAATTTTTCATATAAATATTCTGCCGTTTCATCATGTTCTTTTGTTCCGGGAACTCTAGGGCCAAAATCTACTTGTTCTTTCACAAATTGATAAGCCGAGTCTTCATTAAAATTTGAAACAAAATTAGCTTTTACTTCTTCCCGTTTTTGCGGTATATTTTGGCTTTTCTCTTTACAAGCAGATAAAACTACAAGAATGGTTATAATCAAGTAAATATAATTTTTAATCTTCATATATTTCGTCAATTTTTTCTAAAAAAATGATAATTTCTGCGAAGATAGAAAAAATTATTGTTATTCTTCATCTTCATTAATAATAAAATCTCCGGTAGGATTTTTAATTATCCACTCATCAAAAGCTTCATCGGATTCAAAGCCGCCATTCCCAAAAATAACATCTTCATTTGTAGTTATTTTTACAAATTTATCCGAATATATCAACTTTTTATTCTGATCCCAGATTAATTCATCAGTATTTAAAGTTTCCTCTTTATTAAAATTGATCAATACTACACTATCCGTAGCTATCATTATTCTTTTTTCCTCATAATTGATTCCGTGGTTTGCGTGTAGAGTGCTTTTAACAGTCATATCTTCTTCATAAAAAGTAGCAAAGAAGCCTTTAGGAAAAACCATTTCTTTTTTATGCGACCAATTGATTGCTTCTTCACCTTCTACGACAAACTTAATAATTCCGTTCTCACTATAGTGTATCTTAAAGTTATAAATAATTTCAGCAGGAAGCGTATCGAGTGTTTCATTGTATTTTTGTGCTTTATCAATAACAGTTTGGTCAATGCAACTTACATGGCATATAACAATTGAAATCATAATAACACAAAAGCGCAGATATGTAAAATACCTGCGCTTATAATTATTTCTTTCCACTATTTTATTATTTTTTTGCTGCTCTTATCTTAGTTGTTTTATTTATCCAACAACCCACTTCATAATCATCACCTTCTAAAAGTTCACTGAAGAAAATCTGCTCTGTTGTCGGAAAATACTGAGAATACAGAGCAATATTTTTATTTGCTCTTTCGGTTAAAGAAGAATCAATACGTTTTGCTTGTTCAAACATGTCAACAGCAGCCCAATAAATACAACCTTTTTCAACAGGATTAGAACCCGGGCATAATTTGTCGCTTTGTCCGTATAATTCACCTATGAACATCAAAGGTTCACCATTTGTTCTGTCAAGTTCAAAAGCCTTATTAGCCATTTCTCTTGCTTTCGGGAAGTTATCTAACATTCTATAGCATGCTGCCATTACATAATAAGCGTTACTTGCTTTAATGCGGTCTTCCATATTAACGGCTTCATTTAAGTATTTAATAGCTTCTGAATAATTTTCGTTTTTATACATCATTTTAGCAAGCATAAAAGCAGATTCGGGAGAAGGATTCAATTTGTGATATTGTACTGAAACATCGTGAAATAATTGCGAACCCGTGCAACCTTTGCGATCAAGCATATAGGAAATTTTTTCCAATAACTTAACATCATCAGGACTTTCACCAAACTTCTTAGTATAAAGAGGAATAAGATCTTCGCAACTTGCAAATGGTTCAAATACGGATTCAACACTCGACTTTACGCTTTCATATTTATCTTTTTCCTTTGCATTATGCGCAATATTATAGTCAATTATTGCCATCACTTTTTCATAATTCTCAAAAATGACATCTTTAGCAAATACGCCGTCATTAAATAATTGAACTGTTGTTCTAAAGTAGGCATCAATAATTCCGTCTTTAGTTTTATTTCCTTCAATTTCTATTGATTCGTTGAGAATATTATAAATTTGTTGAGCATCGGAAGATCTAAATCTCAGCAGATCCAAGCCTTTTCTCGACAAAACATTTCCTTTATCACCAAAATAAAGAATTCTTTGATCATATAGCATCATTAAAGAATCCGTATATGCTTCTCTAATTTCGCTATTAGCTGCATAATTAATTTTATCATATAAAATATTTACACCATCAACATAAATATTTAAAGAAGATTTAGGACAATTATCATATACCCATTTCCAAAATTTGTAAGATTCATCAAATCCGCCTTTAGGATATCTGGCTTCACGCCATTGTTTAAAAGGCTCTCTATATAATGATAAATTAGTAATACATTGAACGCTATCATTTCCATATTTAGGCAAATCATTAACATCTTGCGCTACAGAGACTAATGGAAATACAGCTAATAATAATATTAAAATTCTTGTTTTCATCATTTTATTTTTCATTATATTATTTTATTTATATTTTATTCTATAAAACCAAGTATCGTAAAGAGAGAATCCTACCGTAAAGTTAAAATAAGTTTCTTGAATCAAATCATTAGCTTTTGTACCTCTATTTCCGATATCTAAAGTTAAATTCACCATTGAGAAAGAACGAGCTATCGGAAAACCAACTCCAAAAGTCATGCCAAACTCATGTATATTCGAGTCATTAATTGAAAAATTTCCTTTATTATAGTAAGCACCCAATCTATATCTAATCCATTTCCAGTAAGTTGAAGCTGTAGATGAGCGTGGAGCATATTCAAAACCGACAGATGCTGAAACAGAATTTAACAGATCTCCTTTAGAAGTAGAAATATCCTGATATTTACTCCACTCAGTCCAATCAAAATTAGCTTGTACTTTATATCTGTTCAGCTTTTTCAACATAACGCCCGCGCCTATCTTTTGAGGAAGACAAACAGGTACATCCGAATTTTTAACAACAAAAATGGTATCTTTTAATGTTTCATCGCCTGATGAATTTAACATATAAGTATAAGCAACCTTAGAACTTACAGAAGATAAATTCTGCTGAGGACGGTATGCAACACCCAAAGATAAAAATAAATCTTTGCCGATTTTGGTGTAGTATTGTGCGCCAATATCAAACATCACGGAAGAAACTGCTATTTGTTCTATTCTTTTTATATTGACGAAATAAGCCGAATCGCTATAAAGAAGGGCTTGTGACTTATCAATATTACCGAAAAGATATGAAGCATTCACACCTAAAGAAAGATCCCACAACTGAAATCCGAGTCCGCCATAGAACGAATTGGTGCCGCCTGTTCCTTTAAATTGATACAGCTGACTCCCTGTAACATCATCAATGAGTTTGTTTTCAACATAATAACCGACATTGGATACAGGAATTAAACCTACGCTCGCCTTGATATATTTCCAGATTGGAAAACCCAATTGTATTTGTCCCAAACCTACATAAGTGTTACTTTCGTTATAATTCGAAGTTGCAAGATTAAGGGTATTAATATCAAACGAGGCTTCAAAAAGAAATGAAAGGGTATCAAATGCCGTATATGAAGCAGGATTTAATGAGTTAACAACGGTATGATCGCGATAAGCATATCCTGATTTGCCCATAGATTTTAAGACAGGATTACGTACATCCGACATATTGCCGAAACCGAAATTAGAATAAGGGGAATAAACGGTTTGACCAAATAGCGTCGAACTCATTAATAAAACTAATAATGCTATTATTATATACTTATAATTTTTCAAGATATACTGTATTGATTTGCAAATATCACATTTTTTTTTGAATTGAACTCTAAAAAAAGCTTAATTTATCAGCTGTTTAAAGGTATAACTTAATATGTTTGAATCGACAATTCTTTTTTATACACCAAATAAGCATTTAATGCTAATGCGGCCATTTCATCTTCTCCCGGATATACGCTAACCGGAGCAATAAAATCTACCATATCACTTATGTATTTTATTACTTCGTTATTATGTGCTATTCCTCCGGTAATTAAGATTCCATCAACTTTTCCTTTTAGAACAGCAGCCATCGATCCTATTTCTTTTCCTATCTGATAAGCCATTGCATTTTGAATTAGCAGCGCTTTTTCATTTCCTTCGCGAGCCCATTTGCCGACATCCTGTGCGTTGTTCGTACCGAGATGGCCAACGAGGCCGCCTTTTCCTTTTATTATTTCCTTAATTTCCTTATAAGTATATTGTCCGCCAAAACATAATTTTGCAAGTTGTCCGGTAGGTAAAGTTCCGGAACGTTCGGGAGAAAATGGACCTTCGCCATCCAATGCATTATTAACATCAATAACCTTTCCTTTTTGATGGGCACCTACAGAAATACCTCCGCCGAGATGAGCAATAATAAGATTCAGATCATCATATTTTTTATTGAGTTTCTTGGCATGTTCTCTTCCTATTGCTTTTTGATTTAAAGCATGGAATATAGAAATTCTTTGAAAAAGCGGATGTCCGGAAATTCTTGCAACATCTTGTAATTCATCTACAACAACAGGGTCAACAATTATAGCCTTAACATTATCATTATGATGAAATTTATTTATTTCATCTGCTATATCTGCTGCAATTAAACCACCAAGATTGCTTGCATGTTCACCTAATTTACATTCTACTAAATCTGTCTTTAAAGTATCATTAACTTCATAAACACCACTAGGAATCGGTTTCACAAGTCCGCCTCTGCCAACAATAATATTTAATGAATAAACATCAATACCGGCCTTATTCAATTCGTTGATAATAATATTTTTTCTAAAACCGAATTGATCGGTTATTTTTTCAAAATCTTGAAGTTCCTCTGCCGTATGTCTTATTGTAGTAATAAATATTTCATTGGTATCTTCATACACAGCAATCTTTGTAGAAGTAGAACCCGGATTTATAGCTAAAATTTTATACATTTTTTATATTTTTAATTATTAATTCACTTTAAATTTTACAATCTTCCGACCTGTATTTCTAAGGAGAAATTGTAAAATCATTTAATCAATAGTATATGCTTATTCGACTTTTATTTTATCTGTAAACATTTTCAATTACTCATGAGGCAAGCAAGAGCAACGCAATAATATTTTGATTTTTCACTTTCGCTACGCGACATAACAACTACAGGCTTTGTTGTTCCTTGTATCAATCCGGCAAGTTCACCGCCGGCGAAAAGCATCAAACCTTTATAGAAACTGTTGCAAGCTTCTAAACTCGGGAACAACAAAATATCGGCATCGCCGTTTACGGGAGTCGGAACGCCTTTTATTTCAACACTTTCTTTATCACAAGCCAAAAAAACATCAATCGGACCATCAATTACACAGTCGGGTAATTGTTTACGATCAACCATTTTGCACATAACAGAATAATCGGCTGAATAAGTATCTTTTATACTTGCTTTTTCCGAAGATCCGATAAGGGCTACTTTCGGTTTTTCAATACCGAATTGCTTTGTCATCTCAATACTATATTTAAGCATTGATATTTTCTGATCCAGGTCGGGATAAGGAAGAACAGCAGTATCCGTAATAAAAAGTAATTTATGATATTTAGGAACTTCTACAGCACAAACATAACTCATAACAGCTTTAGGTTTCATTAAACCTTTTTCTTTATGTAAAACCGCCTGAAGAAATTTATCCGTTCCAATTAAGCCTTTCATAAAAATATCGGCTTTATCGGTTTTAACCATTTCGAGAGCAATATTCAGTGCTTTAATATCATTCTGTTCATCAATAATTTGAAAAAGATTTTCATTTAAATTATTTTCTTTAATAATATTTATGATAAGATTTTTTTTACCAACCAGTATCGGTAAAGCGAAAGAATGTTCTGCTGCCTTGGCCAGTGCATTGATAGTATTGCTGTCGTGGCCGCAAGCTACTGCTATTTTAAATTTACGTGATTTTTGTTTTAGGACTGCAGTAATCTCATTTAACGAAGTTATTCTATTCATTTTAAGCTAGTAATGCAGAGATTGCTATAGAATATAATTTAGTTTTTACTGAATCGCCACGAGAAGAAAGAACACATGGACATTTTGCTCCGGCAACAAAGGCGCCTAATTCCGCACCTGCAAGTTTAGTATTAGTTTTGTAAAAGACGTTTCCCGATTCAATATTCGGGAATACCAGACAATCCGCATCTCCTGCAACTTTACTGGTCAATTTCTTAATCTCAACACTTTCCTTATCAACTGCAAGGTCTAAAGAAAGCGGACCGTCTATAGTTGCATTACCAATTTGTCCTCTTTCACCCATTTTGGAAATCACAGAAGCATCAACACAGGCGGGCATCTTAGCAAGAACTTGTTCTGTAGCTGCAATTATAGCCACTTTCGGATTATCAATACCCAAACCGTGGGCTGCATTAATCAAATATTTTGTGATGGCTACTTTTTGATCAAAATCGGGAGCAGGGATAATAGCAACATCACCGACAACAAGAAGTTTGTGATAATTAGGATTTTCAATAACTGTAACATGACTGAGAACACCTTTTGGCGGAACCAACCCGTTTTCTTTGTTCAAAATAGCGCGCATGTATTTATCAGTACTTAACAGGCCTTTCATCAATAAATCGCCTTCTCCTTTGTTAATCATATCAACGGCTTTTGCTGCTGCAATAGAATCAACCGGTTCATGAACGATAGTAAATTTCGACATATCAATATTATCTCTCTTGCAAGTTTGCTCTATAAGTTTAGTATCTCCAACTAAAGTTGCATTAATAATCCCGAGATTAACAGCTTCGGAAATTGCATCCAGAGTATGACTATCGCAAGCGTAAGCACCTATTAATCTTTTAGGTGGGCGTGATTTAAGTACTTCAAATATTTGATCTAATTTTGTTATCATAATTTCAAATTTTTACTATGCAAAGATAATAAAAAAGGGTAAAAGGTCAAGGGTAAAGGACAAAAGCTGATGTAATAATGTATTGATATAATAATGCGGTAATTATTGTATAATATCAATAGAGTGAAGGCCGATAAACAAATTAAAATTACTTATTTCCTGATTTATTGATTCTAAAATTAAACTTCATACTTTCATATATCATTATCCGAAATAAAAAAACCCGTAAGGTTTTTACGGGTTTTTTATTTTGTTTTTACGAGCCTTGCAGAGTAAATTTCACTTGCATTGAGAATTGTACTCTAACCTTACGGCCTCTTTGTTCACCAGGAGACCATTTCGGCATATTCTTAATAACTCTAATTGCTTCCTCGTCGCATCCGCCGCCGATACCACGCACAACTCTTACATTACTTACAGAGCCGTCCGGTTCAATAACGAACTGAAGCCATACAGTACCTTGTATTCCCGATTCTTTAGCCATTTGCGGGTATTTAACATTGTCACGCAAATATCTCAATCTGGCAGCATCACCGCCCGGAAATTCCGGTTGTTTCTCCACAATAAGAAAGATTTCCTCTTCATGAACTTCTTCGTCATCTATTTCGATAGGAACATATTCATCTAATTCGAAATTTTCATCCATTTCAACATCAACAATAATATCAGTTTCAATTTCAACTTCGTTTTCAACGATATTAAGAAGAGTAGTAGTCGGCACCATCTGTTTTGGTGGTGGTGGCGGTTTTTCCTGTTTAGTCTGAAGTACAATTTCCTCCAAAACCTCAACATCTGCACGTGCTTCAATTTCAACCTTTTGAATGTCATATCTTTTCCATTCAAAAGCTAAAAGACACACTGCCAAAGCGAAAATCAGACCAATTTCAAGAAAAATTATTTGTTTTCCTTCTAAATCCGATTTGCTGGTTTTTCTTTTATCCATAACAATCTCCTTTTTTTTAATAAATTATACCGCAGGCCTTTCTTCGAGGAATTTCTCGTAAGCAGCCGCATCCATTAAATCATTAGCTTCATCAGGGTTAGACATTTTAATCTTAATAATCCAACCGTTACCGTGAGGATCATTATTAATTAAAGCAGGATCCGATTCAAGTTCAACATTAAACTCAATTACTTCACCGCTAACCGGCATAAATACGCCTGCTGAAGTTTTTATTGCTTCAATATTTCCGAAACGCTCTTCTCTATCAAGATTTTCGCCAACGGTTTCAACTTCAACAAAAGAAATATCTCCAAGTTGACTTTGAGCAAAATCGGTAATGCCGATAGTAGCAATATTACCGTCTATACTAACCCATTCATCATGTTCAGTAAATTTAAAGTTTTTAGGTATATTCATATAAAATTTATTTTAATTAATCAATTTGCAAAAATAATATTTATTTTTTTTATTACAATAATTTTTTAATTAATTATTGCGCTAAAGACATTCTTAAACTAATACCCGATCTAAACGTAGAATTGGCAATAGATGTAACCAGATGCGGCCTGTTAATGGTTTGTTCATGGTAAAGTGCTATAGTAAGATTTTTACTTACCATATAATCTGCCGAGAAGTTAATAGAATAGATCTTTTGTCCGGAAGAAATCTGATTAACTTGTTCATCAATTCTTCTTAAGACTGTTATATTATTTCTTATCGAAAAGTCAAGTTTAATATTTATATCGCTATTAATATTTGTTTTTTTACCCCTGCCGCCAAAAGAACGAACAGTAAATTTAACATCCTTAAATCTATAACCTACTCCGAAAACATAAGCATCCGAAGAATTATCGGTAAGCTGGTTATTCGCGAAACTCATTCCCAATGTTCTTGTTTTATTAATCTGAACATTAATCATAAGGCTGTTTTGCATTGTTACTTCGATACCTATTAAAGGCGAGAATTGTTCTGTAATTTGTACTGAAGTTATTTCCCTCAATGCAATATAGTTAGAAGCGTCATCAAATGCGGACGGGAAGCCTGAGGTTTCTTCATAATAAATATTATTTGTATAGCTTCCGACATTATAAGTACTTCTATATGTATGTTTTAATGAAATATTTTTAAAATACGGTTTAAAGATTTCCAGTTTGGATAATCCGTTAAACTGGATATTCCAGTTCGGCAAAGGAATATTAGGGAATGTAGTAAGAGCAATTTTATTAGGATCTATACCGGCATATGCGGCAAGTAGTGCAGTCATAACGACTTCTTGTTGAGTAGGTCCATATCCCACGGGATACACCCCTCCCGCAATAGTATCGAAATATGTTCTGTCATTATAATTCTTATTCTCATTAGCATATCTAAATGCAATAATATTTCGATATTCTTTTAACGTTTCAAAGGTAACCGATTCGTTCTTTTGAGTACCGTCGCCAAGGTTTGTGGTTGTAGCCTTTGCAAAAGCCGATTTAATAAAAATATAAGAAACCTGATAACTACCGCCGTAAGATGGTGCATAGCCACTTTCTCCAAAGTTACCCCAAGCGTCTGCTTTATAAAGCTCCGAGAATGATTCTGTAGTTCGATAAGAGGCTGTTAATTCTATTTTAAATCCGCTAAACGGCTCATAGTTTGCACGTACATTGATATTGGTTGCTTTTGACTGGCTATACCTATTGTTCATAAGCGTATCAATAGTAAGCCAACCGTTGGCGCCCGCCTTTTGTCTAATATCTTTCTGACTTCCTAAAATGAACCCGAATCCGGGAGCTTTTTTATTCCATGTATAACCAAAATTATTTGGTTCGGGCGTATAGCCGGGTAAGATTGTACCTCCTGTTTGTTGATAAGAAATATTTATGTCTTTCAAACCGAAGATAATTTTAATTACTCCGTCACCAATGATTTTACCATAATTAACTTTAGGTTTTGTTTGCGGAATAGTATCAGTGGCTGAAGCGGGTTTAGGTTTTGTTGTTTGCGGTCTTCTCGCAGTTGTTTTTACGACATTCTTGACATAAGGGATATAGCCATATAATGTTGACAATCTAAGGCTTGAGGTAGCATTGAAATTTGCCGAATTCTCTATAGTATTACCCATTATTTCCTGTACAGACAAAGCACTTGCATTCCACCTGAGAGTTGCATCATACCTTGCAGTAATGTTAATCCAATTTAAGAATGGGATTTTATTAATCGGTACAGTCCAATTCAGTCCAGCAGTTTGATTAAAAGAATTAATTCTACCGAAACTTTTAACCGAATTCCAAACTTCTTGTCTATAAGCTTCTTTATCCACAATTATGCCTGATGGCTCATCAATATATGCAACTGCATTCGCTGCATATTCAAACTTCAGAGAAGTGGCAAAATCATGTTTAAATACATAATTTCTAGTCCAATTCCATTGTTTAGAAACAGTGGGATTAATTATTATATCATCGCCTGTTTTATTTCTAATTAATCTTTCGATATAGGTTTTATCCATATTCGTTCTAAATACGAATGAACGAGGCTGATAGTAAAAATTAAAATCTCTTATTAATGCAAGATTTTTATTTCTCAAGAATTTTACCTTAGAAAATGGTTTTACATTTTTAGGGTTAGCATTAAATGTATAGCCTAAACCACCGGTATGAATAGTTTTATCATAATATTCTATATCTATATCACTTTGTTTTGTTTTTGAATACGAATATGATATATCAAAGTTTTCAATGTCCCAGAAGTGAGGTTTTTTAGTGCTGCCCGAAGTTCTGTCTTTTCTCACGTTCATGAAATTGACATTTGTTTTTGTAGTAATATCTTGAGTTTTATTCTTATATTCTTGTTTTTCTTCTCTCGACATGTCTTGTAATTGGTTTTTCAAATATACATCCGGATCCAACGGATCGTATTCGGGAGTAGAGACTTCCTGTGAATAATCAAAGTGCATAGGGATTTTTACACCTGATGATTCAGGTAAGAATTTTCCTAACTCAAGATTTACCGAAGTATAAATATTGGCGACTGTTTCTTTAGACCTTTCACTAATGCTTGTGCCTATATTACCGAATCCAGGAGTAGAATATAATCCGGAAACAGAGACATTACCTAAATCCGCAAGATTTGCTGATAAGCTTGCGGTAACAGCCCAAGCACTTCTTTCATTAAAATTGGTTAATCTCAATTCATTAAACCACACCGTCATTGAAATAGGCGCTCCATCGTCGGTTGTAGATCCTGTTGTCTGCTTGGGATTTCTCACACCTATCATAATTGCGTTAACAGTACTCATGCTGGGTGTACCGAGTATTGTTATAATATTTTTACCGTCATATTCCGAATACGGATATATTGTTGAAATTGTCGGATCGTTTTTCATAGCGTCTTTACGATGATCCTTGACTTCAATAAGTTTTTCGAACTCAATGCTCATCGTGTTTTCTTCAAGCCAGATTGCATCCACATTAGTCGATGTTGTTCCCCAAGGTGTAATTGTAAGCGGAACTTCATATTCATAATAGTTTTCTGTAAGGTCATTACCAAACCTTATAAAAGCAGTAATTGCTCCTGCGGTATTTGCATATTTGGAATTATCGGCTTCTGTTTCTGCATGAGCATGAATAAACATCTCAAGATTTTTATAATTTCTGAAATCGAAACCTGATGTTTTATAAGCAGCACGCGCATCACCATCAAAAAGGTTAGTAACTGTAATAGCCATCGACTGCTCGTTTTGCTGTGCCTGATTTGTGGTAGAATAATCTCTTTCGCGTTGGATTCCACTTGGAATAACGTATGGAACTCTTTCAGTAGCGCCGCCGTTTTCTTCAAGACTTACTGTGAAAACATCAAAATTTGTTTGATTAACAGAATTGTGCGGAATATATTCACCCGGTGCTAAAAGATCTCCGCTGAACCTTCTCCAGTCGCCTTTTACTAATTCTAATGAACCGAAACGTAATACAACTTGCTCTTCAAATTCCGTCAAATATACGCGCATAAAACGTATTGATGTAAAATCAGAAATTACGCCATGAACCATATCGGGCTGAGAAATAGGGATTTTGAACTGATACCATGTAGCATTACTTCTTGTTCCGTTTTGTAATTGGATGTTTTTTGCTTCATAGACATCAGTAATATAATTTTCTCCTAAGATCATTTGATCAGGAGTTAAGGAAATAATATATTCATAAAAGTTTTCACTTTCACTAAGCGTATTATCATTATTAATATCCTCTATATTAGGGTTATTAGTAGCAGAGATATCATATGGTTCCGGCGAAAGTTCTTGCGCACATGAATTTCCTTCGGGGCCATTATAGTTTTTATATCTCATCAAAATACTTTTATAATTATCGTCATTATCAAGGTTAGTACCCCTGAAATATTGAAAATCATCAGCCGAAGGGTCTATAGCCGCATTTTGATAAGCAATATTATTTATTCCTCCGAATTTTTCGGCAATTTTAGATATATACGAATCGTAGAAGAAACTGTATTCATCATTATTTCCTTCACGCGTACTGTTCAATCCGTCATATCCTACATCCTGATAAGGTCTTGAAGCCGGGTCATTATCAAATGCATAAACCAAAGCTTGTAAATTAGGTACTCTACCCCAGATTGTAGTATCAACACCTGTTATTATATCATTAATCGGCAATCCGTTCTCATAACTTTTTCTGCCGTCCTTTAAAATATCTTCGGAAATATCTCCGAGATTAAATACCAACTTACCTCCTTTGGTATTATATGGTTCCAAAGGACCGTCATCATCAGGATCCATAAACGGATCTAAAAGCCAAAATTCGATATATTCTATATTATTGGCCTCAAAATCGGTAGTTTCCATTCTACGCATAATACCGCCCCATTTATCTTTAGGATTTTCTAAAGTTCCGTCTTCTTTTAATTCGTCAACATTATAATTGTACGGACCTCTTTCGGACGGATAATATGCAAGATTTAAAACTGATATTGAATATGTTTGATTGTTCGGTATTTCGGCTTTCGGAAATAATTCATTATAATCTACTCTTCTGACATAATGATTGGATACTTCGCGCAAATCAATATTCGGCGGCATGTAACTCGATTGATAGAGTATAGGATCTATAACGTACCATGCAAGTTTAGATCTTCTAAAACCATAACTTAAATTACCGGAATTGGCTTCAGGAAAATGATAAGGTGTTGATGCTAAGAACCAAGAACCGGGTGTAGTTAAATTGATGGTTTGTTTACTAGATTCAAAATCATCAATATATGAATTTCCATTAGCCCCAATAATATTAGGATGTCCAGGTATAAATTGTGCAAATTCGGCATCCGCACTAATCATAGACGGTGCACGCGTACTTATCAACGGTAATGCATCAATAAGTTTGGTAATAAATGGAGCTTCTTTTTGATACACAATATCCAATCCCCAAATTGTATTTGCAATTGGTTCATCTCCATAGGATACTTTTTGTGTTAAAGGTTTTTCTCGCAGATGCATTAGTGTTGCACCAAAATTAAGATGCTGACTGAATAGATAATCCGCTCTTAAACCCAACAAACTTTGTTTTTGAATTCCGGTACTTGAAGTGCTCTCGGTTGAAACATTAATTGTTGTCCCTGAGTTTAATATTCCTTCATTTAATATTGTTACCCTACCAAATACATAATCAACCGTATAATCAACATTTTCAACCAAAGTTCTTCCTCCTGCTGTAACAACAACAGACCCTTGAGGAATATCGAAAGCGTTAAGATTAATTTCCGCACCGCCGGATGAACTGTAGTAACCTGAAAGTAAAAATTTATCTTTCTCGGTTAACTGTTTTGCATTTGTTTTAGTTTGAGTATATAATGAATCGAAAGCATATTTATTAGCCATATCCGTAGGAAGGATTGTCCTGAGATATGAACCGAAAGGTTCTAGAACAGGGAAATATACTCGCCCGTTAGATGAATTGATGGTACCTCCGCTTGTTGCCGCACCGTCAATAAAGTCGAAAAGGCCGTCGCCGCCTTCTATAGGATTCAATTGTGCATCTAAAGAATCCAATCCGAATAATTTCAATAAAGATACACCCCTTATATTATCGGGACCGGTTTTAAAATATCCTGTTGCAACACCATTATCATTTCCCGTAAACAAAATGTTAAGCATAAAGTTTTCCGACTCCACTTGATAAGCATTGAGCGAGTAAACGTTTTTCATCATCAAATTCCACATAGGATGACGCGTATCAATAGATGTACTCCTCAATAACTTAATAATAATAGCATTTGGATTTGTTATACCTTGATCCGAAAATTCGCCGACTTGATAAATCTCGTCATTGACAGTATATTGAAATGCAACTGCAAGAACTTGCCCTGCAGTCAAAGCAGTACTTAAAGAAATAAAACCTAAAGAACGGTTAAATGTATATTCGGTATCGGTTAATTTTCTTGCACTTTCGATTTTTTCAAAATCCCGACCCTGAGAAAAATCAGCTCCCGGTAAAGTTGACAAATAGTTATAAACGGAATTGACATCGCGTACTTTAGCAGTATCCAACATTGTCATTAGGGTATTACTGGAATTATCCGGCATCCTTTTGCCTGCTACAGGATAAATAAATTGATTGCTCGGCTCATACTCTCCTAAGTCGGAAAATGCGACAATATTTCTGTTTTCCGTAACAGCCGAACCGATATTTGTAACCCAAACTTCAACTCTTGTAATATTAACATTTGAGCTTATTATCGGTAAAGTTGACAGACCATTTTCATAATTATCACGAAAGTATTGAGATAAGAAAAAGTGTCTGTTTTCATCATAGTCAGAAGCTTTAATCTTAAAGTCTGTGTTTTGCGAACCACCTTCTACAGTAACGGAAGATGTACTGGAGTTCTGCTGAGCAATAATACCAGTAACAGACAATCTACCGAATTGTAATTTGGTTTTAACACCAAAAAGAGATTGGCTGCCAGTAATTAATCTGCTGTTAATAGGCATTGAAACATTCCCGGCTTCAATCGAACGAATAATTTCATCCTCAGTACCTTCATAACCTATTTTATTGTCATTATCTACCGTAACATTTACCGAATTTCTTGTATCGATATTAAAATTAAGTTTAATTTTTTCGCCGATTTGAGCCATTAAACTGATCTGCATATTCATATCAAAGTCGAAACTTGTATTTCTTCTCTGTCTAATATCCAAATTAGTATCATCTCTAAAATTATGGAGTACTCCGAATTTCAATTCGATAGCACCTTGCGGACGAATATCAATGGTATTTGAACCGAATAATCTGTCGAAAGCTTCGCTGCGTATATTTATAGTAGGAATTAAACCGTCACGGGCATCACCTCCTGCTGTTGCCGATCTTTCTTTCCAATATTCATTAACTCCCCTCTTCATTTCAAAATCCCTGTATTCTTCAAAATCGAAATAATACGGATCTCTGTAATCAATATTACCGATTTTTCTTTTTAAAACATATTGATTTGATATCGGATCGTATTCAATTGTGGTTGTTATATTGGAAGGATCATTAAGATATAAAGAGTTATCTTCTCTTAACGGATCAAGTCCCGTATCTTTTTTTATCGGGAAACGAAGAGTAGTATCAGGTTGTTGGTATTCGAAGGATATTTCTGAATCAGGATATTTAACATTAACTTCTGAAAACGCAAAAAGCATTCCCGAAAGCGGGAAAATCAGAAAAACTATAATGTATTTATAAAGCTTTTTCAATCTATAAAATTTTTAAAGTCTCTTTTACCAGCTCTTCAACGCCTAAGTCGGCACCTTTAGTTTCTATAACTTTTTTAAGAGCTTTCTCAACAGATAACCTTGGGAAACCAAGTACCGTTAAAGCTGATAACGCTTCATTTGCATAATTATTGTGTAATGGACCGATGTTTGCGGCATCAAAATTTTCTTTTAATAATTTATCCGCCAAATCTAAAACGATTCTTTGAGCGGTTTTTTCTCCTATTCCTTTTACAGATTTTAATCTGCGACTATCTTTATTAACTATTACCGAATATAATTCGGCGGAATTCATTGAAGAAAGAATAACTCGTCCTGTGTTGGCTCCAACTCCCGAAACTGTAATTAAATGACGGAATAATATCCTTTCCTTTTCATCAAAAAAACCGAATAATGATTCGTTATCTTCCCGTAAAATATGATGTAAAAATAATTTAATATTAGTTTGATCTTTGATTAAAGCATATGTGTTTACAGATATTTGTATATTATATCCGATGCCTCCGCATTCTATAATAGCGTAACTCGGATTAGAATAAACCAATTTTCCGGTTATATATTCGTACATTATATAATTACATTTTCAATAAACTGCAAAGATAATAGAATAATTGAGAACGAAAATTTGAGAGTAAAGAATTTTTGAGAAAAAGAATTTGTTATTCCTTAATAAATTTTTGAGAAAAAACTGTTTTGTCTTCTTGAATAATTCTAAGTATATAAATAGCAGCAGGCCAGGTTGAAATATCTAATGAAGTGTTTTGATAAAACAAAGAATTGCACATTAATACTCCATGTATATTATAGATATATAATTGGTTGTTACTTTTGGTTGAATAGATATTTAATATCTTATCTGCAGGAATTGGAAAGACGGTTAAACCGGAATTATTTTTTGTAAGTTCCACATTATCCATATTTATTTCCTGAAACTTTAAATCATTTAACTGTTCTGCTTCACTAATAGAAGGCAGGTCGGAAATGTAATAAGAAGAGAATGAGTCTGATTTTGCATTAATCTTTATAGTTACATCCGTACCCTCAGCAGCATGAAAATCGGAATAAACGTCAATCTCTTTCGTAGCGCTTAAAATAACTTTAGCACTATCTGAAATACTAACATTTTCAACGATTAATGTTTCACAACCGGTTACAGTTATGTTTGAAACAACTGTTCGATCGGAAAATTCATCATCACAATTTTTCAAACAATCGGCAAAAAAGTAATTGTTAAATATTACAGTATTAGGTTGTATGCCGAAACCATTAATAAAGTTTATGCCTACCCCATCTATTTGATGGCAATAACTCATTATAGTGCCGGCACCTTCAGGGTATCCGGGTCTTGAGCAATTGCCCTCAACTTCAGCACAACCGTCTATAGCTGTAAATCCGTCATTCCATACACAAGCATGTGTATGACGAGATCCTAACAAATGACCTAATTCGTGAGTTATTACATTAACAGTCCAGCTATAATCCGCATACGCAGCATAACCTTTATTAATCATAGCAACTGCCAGCTTTTCTTTTGCAGAAGGATTGCATAAACCTTCAAAACCTGCAGCTAATCCTTCTTGGGTGTTATTCTCATTCTTTTCATAAGTTAATAATATCCCCAGATCACCGGGAAAAGAGGTTCTTTCATCCTGAAATCTAATTAATAAATTATTTATATCTGTCCATAAATAATATGGGTCTATATAATCCCATACTTTGATACGTGAAATTTTAGTAGGAATATATTCATTTTTATAAAGTGTAGAAACTTGATTAAATATACTCGTTATATGTTTTTCAACTGCTGAACGACTATGTCCGTGAGCATCATATATATCATACATAGTCTCAACATAAAATCTGACAGTATCACCTGCCGAACCTCTATCGTTAATAAGAATTTTTTTATCTTGTGTTAAAATTTTCGGATCATACGAAAACGAAAAATCATCAACTGTCGCACATGTCATATTAGGTTTATTAATCAAATTCCTATCATTATATAAAACATGTTTACCTGTGTCTTTATCTTTTGTCAAATTGAAATTTCCCTCATCGTTACAAATTAACCCCATAATTTCATTTTTATAAAGTGTAAGTGCAACAATGCTATTATCATCATCTTTTATTACTCCTCGAAAGTGCTTAATATCTCTGTCCGCAGAAAATAATTGCCCGGATGATGTCTCTATTACATAATCATAATAATCTTCCGTAACTTCTATTAATTCTAAAATCATATTTTTATTATTCAAAGGAATTGTCAAATTCAATGCTTTTGTATTGCCGTTTTCAGATTCAATAGAAAAATCTTCGAAGAATAAAACTTCATTTTTATTTTTAAAATTATTTAGAGTCTGAATATCAGCACTTGTTTTCTTTAAACTAACTTTTTCAAAATGAATTTTAGAATCTTTTGCTTTCTGTATATCATGATATAAAGCATTCCCCTGTCCGAATGCAGTGAAAATAATAAAATAAAATATTATAGATAAAGCTTTCGTTTTCATAATTTGATTGAGTTATATTTTCATAATCTTTCTTGTAATAAATCCTTCTTCGGTTGTTATTCTTACAATATACATTCCAGCCGGTAAATGTGAAATATCTAAGATACATTCTGCTTGTCGAAAATTCATATCCGCATTCTGCTTCTTACCAATCAAATTATAAACCTCAACTCGCTTAATTGTTAAATCTTCATTATTAACTATTAATTCTCCGCTTGTCGGATTGGGATAAACCATTATATCACTTTTCTCAATATCGTCTATTCCCCAGTCGTTGACAATAAAGACTGCCTGCAATTCCATATCTTCCGTAACTGGAAATCCATAATACTTTTCGGTGGATACTATTAAACCGTCTTGCATCCAACATACAAAATAATAACCCGTATTTGCAGTCGCTAATACATAAACATGATCATCCTCTTTATAAGTTCCATCTCCTTGAACCGTGCCATAATCAGGATTATTTACGGTTAAGTTAACTGTATAGTTGTTTTTTTCCCTGAAGTTCAGCAGTAATTCTTCATCTTTGGTTACTGTAAAACTATAGGGATTATAAGTTATCTCCAAACCGTCTTTTATCCAGTTTGCAAATTTATAATCTTGGTTTGCAACAGCTGTAAGAGTTGCCGTTGAGTTTAAAGGATAAACACCTACTCCGGTTACTGTACCGTAATCATCATTATTTATAGCAACATTAATTGTTGTGGTATGCTGTTCAAAATTAGCAACCAGCTCTATATCTTCCGCTACAGTAAAACTGTATGTTTCTTCGGTAGAAACAAGCTCTCCGTTTATTGTCCAGTTTACAAAACTGCAATTATTGCGTGCATAAGCTGTGACTGTTGCTGTTTCGCCTGATGAGTATAATGCATTTCCGTCTGTATAACCCCATAAATTATTATTGACGGTAGGATTAACTAAAATTCCGCCGCCGACAATATTAAAATCCTGCCAGACTGCAGTATTTTGATAAACAGTTACAGCGCTGGTGGGAACAGTTAAAGTACATTCTGTAATATTAACCTCGAAGAAAATATCTGTAGAAGAAGAAATATCAACAGGTACAGGATTGAGATTGGTAATGGCATTAAGTTTTTGACATAGCATAAATACCTCTTGACCAATATACTTGACACTGCTTGGAAGAATAATTGATTTAAGACCTGTACAACCATAAAAAGTTTTTTCTTCAATGTTTGAAACTCCATTTGGAATTATTATTGAAGTTAGGGCTTCACAATTGCCAAAAGCACGTCTTTCTATATAAAACACACCGTTAGGTATCAAAATAGAATTTAGTATTTCACACCCATAAAAAGCTGATTGCTTAATATAAGTAACAGTATTAGGAATGATTATAGAAGTTATAGGACACTCATCAAAAGCTTGCTCTCCTATAATTGTAACCATATATTCATTTTCATAATGATTTATTAAATTAGGAATAACAATGACGCCGGAATAATGATTGGGGAAAGTGTAATGAGTTACTTCCGCAGTTTCTTCCTGATAATCCAAATAGTAGTAAATACCGTCTATTTCTATTTTCTGTGCAAACACATTTGACACGTTCAATATAAGGGTCAAAACTATAAATATAATTCTTCCTTTCATTATTCACCTCCTTTTTTGTTATTAAGTTGTTGTAATATTTTTATCTGTTCATTTAATTCCATTATTTGTTTTTGCTGTTCTATGGTATATAGAGTGAGCTCTTCTATTTTTTGTAAAAGAATTTTCTGCATTTCGCCTATATCAATTCCATTTTCCTTTACTTCTTTTGCAGAAGGCACATCGGGTAAATGTTTGTTCTCACTTATAAAAGCTTCAACTTCTTTAAGAGTTTTCAACTTATAATTATCTTCAAATACATAATCAGACCAGTTAGCAAAAGGTTTCACCTTCATTTCGGTGCAGATAATCTTGCCGTTAACTGCCAATTTATAACCGGAAGGTAATGTTGAGGTATTTATACCTATTCCATCGTTTGCAAAAATCTTTTCTCCCCAAATATCTCTGGATGAATAAATATCCCCATTTACTTGCAATTTCTTTGTCGGGCTTATAAAACCTATGCCTACATTACCATTATTTAGAAGTGTAATATTTCCGGTTCGGTTTACAATGGAACCGGCTGCACCTTCATCATAAGTATATAAACTTATGCCTGTTGAGGAAAAATTTAGTGTATTTGATACTCCTTGTTTTATTTTTACATCGTCTGTTCCGTTGTTTCTTATATTTCTGCCTATGTATTTTGTGTCACCATTATGAAATGTCCATTCGTCTCCAATCTGAAACTGTTCCTGCGGATCGGCGGTAGCAACACCTACATAGCCGTTATTTACCAAAGAAATCCCATGCCACTGATTAACAGATGTGCCGGCACTATTATTATCCCCAACTTGAAGTAAAATTCCACCCATAACTGTAAAATTAATTCTTGATACAAAGCCATCCTTAATTCTATAACAAGAATTTGGGTTCATGGGAGCATATCTAACATTTCTACCTATTGTTTTATCACCAGTCCCATCATGGAATGTCCATTCATCTCCAATCTGGAGTTTCTCTTGAGGGTCTGTGGCATATTGTCCTATACCAACATTGCCTCCATATTCATAAATAACAGCTGTAGTTATTTTATTATCATTTCCTACTTTTAATACTTGGCTTTTATTTAAATTTAGAGAACTGATTGTTATATTATTACTACTAATATCTCCGGTAACTTCCAAATTTTTAGATTCATTGTTTGCTCCAGCAATTTTAATATTACCTTCCGAAGTCTCGGAAATACTCGAAGATGTTAGTAATCCTCCTGTACCTATTTTTATTATTCTACCCGAATTCGAACTTAATCCGCTTAATGTAAGTTGACTTCCTTTAATATCTCCGTTTACATCTAATTTCTTGGTAGGTGAAAGTGTGCCTAATCCTACATTGCCGTTATTTTCTATATACAAATTATATTTAGTAACATCAATAGCTCCGCCGGC
>JAISNV010000025.1 GCA_031276035.1 Bacteroidales bacterium
CTGCGCCGATGGTACTGCGATAGTGGGAGAGTAGGTAGTTGCCACTTTTTTATATAGCCCGGGATGTTAGACGTTCCGGGCTATTTTTTTGTATCCAAATAAAGCTGTTATGGGTCAAAAGTTATTGTAAAAAAATCAGGAATATTTTATTTTTTAAATTATAGATCCTTTATTTTTAACGGATTGTATGATATTCCATCATCATATACATCGCTCCCGTCAATTTTCTTTATATATTTTATTACTCTAATAGTTAGCGGAAGAATTAATATTTCATATAAAGATTTCAAGGCGATTTGAATCAATATTAGATTTATTAAATCGGAAAAACGAATTAGTCCAATAAATGCTATCGGAAAAAAGATAATAGAGTCTATAGTTTCCCCGAAGATTGTAGATACAATTGCTCTTAATGAGAAGCGTTTACCTTTACTTTTTATTTTCATTCGACTCATTATATATGAGTTAACAAACGAACCGCAGATGAATGCCAATAAACTTGCAATTGTAATTCTAGGTACTAATCCGAAAATATAATTAAAATGTTCGCCGCCTTCCCAATAAGTTGCCGCCGGAATAAATGTTGCAATTTGTCCCATTGCAGCAACAAAAAAATTCATTATAAATCCTGTCCAAATAATAAGACGAGCTTTTTTAAATCCCCATATTTCGGTAATACAATCATTGATTATATAAGAAATAGGGAATACAAGTAAACCTGCCGTTATTGAAAGCGGACCCACTTGTATTAATTTTGTTTCTAGAAGGTTAGCTGTTATTAAACAAACATTAAAAATAATACCCATTATCATATAGGGTACAGAAACTTTTTCTTTCATAAATCTTGTTTTTTAAGTGGTTTTCAAGTACACTGATTTGCAAAAGTAGTGAAAATTTAAAAATTATGAATATTATTAATGATAAAATCATTAAGCGGAATAATACCCTAATACTATTGCCGAGCTATTTATATAGGAATACTTATACAATTAATTTTTAAATTATTTTATCTATCTTTGTGGATAATATTTATTTCTATGACATCAGTTATACCTGAATTATCAGTAGTAGTTTCCGTTTATAACGAAGAAGAAATTCTTAATGAGTTCTATACTATTCTTAAATCGGAAATAGAAAATTTGAAAATTACTTATGAGATTATTTTTGTAAATGACGGAAGTATTGATAGTAGCATTGATATTTTAAAAAAACTATCCGATAGTGATAAAAAATTGAAAGTAATTGATTTTTCCAGAAATTTCGGACATGAGGCTGCTATGATTGCAGGAATAGATTATTGTACAGGAAATTATGTAATTTGTATGGATTCCGATTTACAGCACCCACCTCGTTTAATAGCTGAGATGTTGAGTAAAGCGAATGAAGGTTACGATATTATTAATATGGTTAGATTAGAAAGAAAAGATGGAGGATTATTAAAAAAAATAACTTCAAAAATCTTTTATAAATTATTAAATAATATGGCTTCTGTTAGATTTGAAGAAAATGCTTCGGATTTCTTTTTGATATCGAAAAAAGTTGCCAATATTCTTAGAACTCAATATAGAGAGCGAACGAGATTTTTAAGAGGTATAATTCAAATTGTCGGATTTAATAAAACAAATATTGAATTTGTTGCGGAAGAGCGTAAAGCAGGAAAAAGTAAATATAATTTTTTGAAATTATTGCGACTTTCTTTTACAGCCGTATCTTCATTTTCTAAAATGCCCTTGCAATTGGGGATTGTAGCAGGAATAATATTTTTAGTATTGAGTCTTGTACTTCTTATTTATTCTATAATAATGTGGAGCATGCATAAAACTATACCGGGATATACTACTTTAATAGTTTTTTTAAGTGCTTTTGCAGGAATTCAACTTTTTATTACAGGACTCATCGGCCAATATATTGGTTATATGTTTGATGAAATTAAGAGAAGACCTATTTATAGCATTGGTAATACAATCAATATTGAAAGTAATAATTCGGAAATTGAATAAAAATTATTATATAAAAAAAGAGGTAATCATTAATATAATTACCTCTTTTTTATTAAGGAATCTTTCCCTGTTATATATCTAATTTCTTTCTGATATCTTTTGGTACTGAATTTTTGTTGACCATTATTGAAATAGTATTCATTTTTACATAAGGAACGGAAACATAGAAATATCCATCGTATTTTCCAGATTTTGTTCCCCATGAATTTTTAACTTTATAGAATTTATTTCCTCTTTGATCTTTATAAATTCCGCATAAAACCATTCCGTGATCATCTGTAGTTGTCCAATCATCGAAACCTTGTTGACGAGTTTCTTGATCGACATCTTTTTCAATAACTTTGCCGTCGAAAGCATATAAATCAGGAGTTTTGGTACTGCCTGTCCAATGTTCCGCATCAGAACCGGAGGTAGATTCGATTACTCTGTCCGGCATAATTGCAACACCGTTTTTCCAGGAAAAGCCTTTGTCGCTAACATCGGCCGCCCAAGCAACAGTATATCCGTTTTCTAAAGCATTGTCGATCATGCGAACCATTTCATCCAACTGAACATTATAAATACTGCCGTTCAACCAATTGTCAGGTAATTCAAAAACAAATTGAGTGTAAAAAGGATGGTGTGTCCATGATGTAATATTAACATAATCCTCTAAATTTATTTTAAGAGATTTTGCAAATGATTCAGGAGTATATTTAATACCTTCGTAAATAAATTCCTGAGGAGGCGCTGCGAAATATGCATTTAATACACCATCATATGCATTTCTCCAATTATCCGATAATTTTCTGTTTGAATTTTTTATAACTCCGTCAAGTAAACCCTTTGTTATAGACATAAGTTCACCGTGAATGAAAAGAGTGTCCGGATTAACTAATCCAGTATATGCACTTTCAGGCATTAAACCGTATTTTTCCCAAGTCCAAGAAATATCATGAAATAACCCGCCCGGACTATAATTACATGTTCCGTGATAACGAACATATTTGTCGGCTTTTCCTTGATATGTTTTGTAAACAATAAAACCTTCCGATAAATCATATTCTTTGCCTGTAGTTCTGAGTAGTTCCGCTTCCAAAAATCCTAATGCCGAATACGACCAGCATGTACTGGATCTGTGTTGGTCTTTCACGGACGTTACCGGAACTTCTTTAATCATTTCAAAAATATAAGCTTCTTCCTGTTGTTTTTCGGGTTCTTGTGCAAATGAAAAGTTTAATAATAAAATTGCACATGAAATTGATAATAAAAATTTTTTCATGTTTTAGATTAATTAATTTAATTTGTTATGACTTAATTGTTTAGTAATTCTTTTACAATATTTGCAATAGTTTTATTTTCCGTTTTACCTGCTAATTCCTTAGAAGCTAATCCTATTACTTTTCCCATTTCTTTTATACTCGTAGCTCCGCTTTCAGAAATAATTCTTTTGATAATTTGCTTTACTTCGTCTTCAGATATTTGTTCGGGTAAAAAAGTTTCAATAACAGAAACTTGATTCATTTCCTCATTATATAAATCATCTCTATTTTGTGATTTATAAATATCGGCAGCTTCTTTTCTTTGTTTAATCAATCTTTGTAATAAACTGATCTCCACTTCAGGAGTAACTGCATTTCCGCTTTTGTCGGTTTTTAATAATAATATTGCAGCTTTAATAGCTCTTAAAGCCGTAAGCTTGTCGGTATCTTTTGCAAGCATAGCTTGCTTAATTTCGGCATTTATTTTATCTTCTAATGTCATAAAGCAAAATTTTTATTGCAAAGATAATAAATTGTTAAGAGTTGAAAAATTAAAAATTATAAAATTAAGAGTGAAAAAATTGATAAATAGATAGAATGTCTATTTTTTCGTATTATAATGTCTTTCGTGCATTTTCCTTATCTTTGCAATTAAATTCAAAATAAACTATGAAATTTCAAGTAGGAGATAAAGTAAAATTTTTAAATAAAGTTGGTGGTGGGTACGTTACAAAGGTTCTTGCAAATGGAATGGTCAAAGTAGCGGTTGAAGATGGTTTCGAATATCCTATTATGGAGAAGGAACTGATTTTAATTAATCCGCAAAATAGTCTGGAAAGATATTTTGATGAAGATTTTAATGTTCCGGTTAATGAGAGGAAAGCACGATCCGAAGATTATCAACTTCATCAGGAAATTGAAAAAAGAAAAAAAGATATTGAGGAAAAGGAAGCTAAAGAAAGAAAATTAATTGATAATCCGGATGGAGAATTTATTGATAAAGGAATTATACTTGCTTTTATCCCTAAGAATCAGGATGAACTCATAAAAGGCGAGCTTTCTATTTCAATTTTAAATTACACTGAATATACGGTAATATTTAATTTCTATCTGAAAAGTTCGTTGAAAGATTACTCTAGTTCCGGCATATTACAAGTTCAACCATTTTCAAAATATGATTTGGGAGTAGGAAAACGCGAAGATTTAAATCGTTGGATGAAAGGAATCTTTCAAGCGCTCTTCGTTACTTCGCAAACTAAGCAGGTTCCAAATCCGATTCATACGGAAATTAATTTAAAACCTTCATATTTTGATATTATCGAAAATTATCGAACTTCAAACATTATCTATGAAAAAGCTTTTATGATAATGCTTAACGATTTATTTTATCATGAAAAAATCAATGTCCCTAAAGATGAGAAGAATAAGGATGTTTTAATCAGTGAAGAAAAAGCAAAGCAATCTGCTCCGGTTATTCCGACACAATTAATCGACAGGCATAAAATTGATAAAGGAAAAGCGGAAGTTGATTTGCATGTTTCTGCTTTGCGCGACGATTATTCTACATTAAAAAATGCTGAAATATTAACTATTCAAAAAGAGTATTTTTTAGCTGCTCTCGAAAGCGGATTAACAAATCATTATCGGGAAATCGTTTTTATACATGGTATTGGAAATGGTGTTCTCAGGGAAGCTATAATCAAGTTATTAAATGACCAGTATGAAGATTTATCCTATTATGATGCTCCTTTTAAAAAATATGGTTACGGTGCAATTGTTGTTGAATTGATTGAGAGTTGATTAGATATGAATTATAAGATATAAAATTTGTTATAGATTGTGATGTTGAAGTTTTAAAATTTATAAAAAAAAAATGCCGAAAACTTTTCGGCATTTTTTTTTGACGGCTCTATAAGCGGGATTCTGTCGCGTCCTATCATTAATCTAGGATGTAAGTCGCCTTACACCTCAATCTGCCTACCCCCCGGAATCGAGCGAGCAACTCTTATCTGAAATTAGAACTCCGGTATATTTGGCATTTCAACCCATAAGGTTTACCCCAACAGCATGTTGCCACACTGCCGCGTGAGCTCTTACCTCACGTTTTCACCCTTACCGTTGCCGGCGGTTATTTTCTGTGGCACTATCTGTATTCGCTTTCACGAACCCTTCCCGTTAGGAAGTATGGCGCTCTATGTTGTCCCGACTTTCCTCTCCGGCACCAGCCGCAGCGATAGAACAAGCCGTTTTCGTTGCAAAGGTACGAAGAAATTAAAAATGGGGAATGCTTTTAATATAAATAATATTATATCGAGTATTTTAATTAATTTCATTATTATATTAAAATACTTATTTTTGCACAACATTAAATCAATATAAACTATGTCTATAATCGAAAATATTAAAAAACGTACTTCCATAAGGACCTACAAGGGTGAACCATTGAAAGAAAATGATAAAAACCGTATTCTTCAATATGTTAATAATTTAGAACAACCGCTCGGCGGGAAAGCACGTATTGAGCTTGTATCTAAACAATTGGGTGGCAATAAATCAATAAAGTTAGGTACTTATGGTGTTATTTCAGGAGCTAATGACTATCTGTTATTAGTTTATGAGGATGGAGTTCTGGCAAAAGAAAATTCTGGATACATGTTTGAGCAAGTCGTTTTGTTTTGTACATCTTTAGGATTAGGAACTTGTTGGCTAGGCGGAACACTTAAAAGAAGTGATTTCAAAAAGGAAATAAATATAAATGAAAGTGAAAAACTTTCTATTGTTTCGCCTGTAGGATATCCTGCTGATAAAAGATCTTTTATTGAAAAACTAATGAGGTCTGGAGCAAACAGTGCAAATCGAAAACCTTTTGAAACTCTCTTTTTTGAAAATGATTTTCAAACACCATTGACTGAAAAAACTTCAAGGAAATATTTCACTCCGCTTGAAATGGTTCGGCTTGCACCATCGGCGAGCAATAGTCAACCTTGGCGAATTATACTTAAGGATAATGAACTTCATTTTTATAATTCAAATTCGGGAATGTTTTCTGAAAATGATATGGGAATCGCTTTATGCCATTTCAATGAAACATGTAAAGAATTGAAGATTGGTGGAAAATTTGAAATACTCCCTAAAAATGAAATTCCTCAAAAAGAAAAGATGAAATACGTCATTTCTTGGATATCCGAATAATGTAAACTCTGTTTGTCGAATAATTTTATTCGTTTGTCGATTTTTCCTTTTTCAGTTTATAAGAAGTATTTACTTTTGGTTGAATTTTTTTAAATATGAGAAAGAAAAATCTAAGGTATATTATACTCTCTTGTTTGATAATGCTTATCGGACTATCTCAAGTCTCGGCACAACAAACGGAATTGACTGTAGTTTATAATTCAGGAATAGAAGAAATATTTATCGTAAATGAAGACGGTAAGTTATATTTTGATGTTGATAAACTTTTTATTCTTGATAATTCGGCAACCGTAAGGGATATATACCTATCCGATATTAGAAAAATTTTAGTTGCAAATTATGCCGGAATTTCAGATTTGAATACTTCTGATTCAGATTTTTATATAATATATCCGAATCCTGTACAAGATTATGTTAATATTAAGAGTATTAATATTAATGAGAAACTACAAGTTACGGTTTACTCTATAAACGGAAAAGTTTTATTAGAAGGAAAATATTTTAGCGATAATAAAATTGATTTATCGTTCTTAAAAACTGGAATGTATTTTATAAAAGTTAATGATCAAACTTTAAAATTAAGTAAGTTATGATGAAGAATATATTCTTAGCATTGCTGTTGCTTTTTGTAAGTAGATATGTATTTACACAAGAAAATATATTAATTCACAATAATGGTAATACTATTTTCGAATCTAATATTTCTGATATTGATAGTGTAAAGTTTCAAAACAACATTTCAATTTTTAATCTTGGTTCAGGAAGTCCGGTAAGTATTCCTATATCTTCAATTGACAGTATTACTTTTTCTGATGAAATAATTAATCCAGATGAAATTATATACATTATATATAATGATTATGGTGTGACGATAATTAATCCGTATGAAAATCAAGGAATTTCAATTGATGTTACAGAATTTCATGTTGTTGCTGAAGCGCAAAGCGGAATTGCGAATATTGAATATCATGTTTCGGGCTTAACAAATGATGGTTCGTTAACTGTAAATAGCCACGAATCAATAATTCTTACATTATCTAATGTTTCTGTCATAAATCCTAACGGTTCAGTAATTAATGTTACAGCCGACAATGTTAAAATTCAGTTAGAAGGTAATAACTATTTATCGTCTGGTTCCGGAAGTTCTGCTAACGGAGTATTATTATGTAGTAATTCTTTGGAGTTTACCGGCAACGGTGAACTAGAGGTTTCTGCAGTTAAAAAACATGCTATTTATTCCGGCGGAAATATTAAGGTTGAAAATGGAATAATTACCATTTTGCAAGCAGCTTCCGACGGCTTTCATTCCGAAGGATTTGTGATGTACAACGGAACACTTAATATTACTGCTTCAGGCGATGGAATTGATGCAGGCAGCGGAGTAATACTAATTAACGATGGAAATATAACAATCAATTCAACTGCAAATGACGTTAAAGGTATAAAAACAGATAACGATTTAACTGTTAATGGCGGCGAGTTTATATTAACAATAGAAGGAGCACAATCTAAAGGTTTCAGTTCAAAACAAAATGCATATTTTTATGGCGGCAATATAAACATTACTACATCGGGAACAACTGTGCTTGAAGAATCCGGCAACGGTTTTGATCCTTCATATTGTACCGCAGTAAAAGTGAGTGGCAATATTGAAATAACCAATGCGAATATTAATATTCAAGCTTTAGAAACTTGTAATGGTGGTAAAGGACTTTCTGCTGATGGCAATATTATTATTAACAGCGGAGTAATTAATATTTCAACAACCGGCGACGGTGATATTTATACCGACGAAGACGGTAACTTGGATTCTTTTGCATGTACTTGTATAACCGCAGATAATAATATTAATATTTTCGGAGGAACAATTATTTGTCATAGCAGTGGTTTGGGTGGCAAAGGTATTTCTGCTGATGCAGATTTGGTTATCGGCATACTTGATGCTAATAATGAAAATTTAATTTTGAATGTTACTACAACCGGAGAACGTTTTTATGTCTCGGGATACGGTGATGATGCCGATTATGCTAATCCGAAAGCTATAAAAAGCGACGGGAATTTAACAGTGAATAGTGGAATAATTACAATTTCATGTACACAAGAAGATGAAGGAGGCGAAGGCTTGGAAAGTAAAGCAACATTAATTATTAATGGTGGTGAAATACATATTGAAACTTTCGATGATAGCATTAATGCTTCCGATCATATAGAGATTACAAATGGTAATGTTTTTTGTTTGGCAAGGGGAAACGACGGAATAGATAGTAACGGAACTCTTACAATTTCAGGAGGATTTGTCTTTTCAAACGGAACAAGAGCTCCTGAAGCCGGTTTTGATTGCGATAATAGTATTTTCAAAATTACCGGTGGTACTATTATTGGTACGGGTGGCTCAACTTCTAATCCGACAGCTAATGTAAGTACTCAACGTACAATTATTTACAGATCAGGTGCCTCTGGCGATTATATTTGTATATCTAATCCATCGGGAGATGTAATTTTAATGTTAGAAATTCCGACATACACCGGAATTGGCGGCGGCCCGGGCGGTGGAAACCAATCTGTAATTTTATTCAGCGATTCTGAAATTGTGACAGGAAATAATTATACATTACATTACGGCGGTACTATCACCGGAGGAACTAATGTTAACGGCTATATAATCGGAGGTACATATTCTGGTGGACAAACAAAAACATTCAACGTAAATTCTATGCTTACTACTATAAATTAATAAGAATAATAAATAGGTTTCATGTTTTTAAATTTTTGGAATGCTCTCGTATGCTTGACATATTGAGGGCATTCTTGTTTTTTCGTTGTTTATTCTTCTTTTGATAAATGTTCTAAGTATTCCATAAATTTTTATTTTAAGTAAATATCTTTATGTTTGAAAATATGTAAATAATATTTTTTTTGGGAAAAATATATATTGTAATATTTTTATATATTTGCCGAATAATTAAAATTAAGTAAATATGAAAACATTAAAACTAACACTACTATCTGTAGTTGTAATGCTAATTGCATCTTGCGGAAATAATTCTACTCATTCAGTTAAAAATACTGTCGAGTGGACAGGAACTTACACTAATATATTACCTTGTGCCGATTGCAGCGGAATTCAAACTACTATCGAACTTGATAATAATAATATGTATGCTATGACAATTAAATATTTAGGGAAAGAGTCGGATACTTATACGTATAAAGGTTCGTTTATATGGAATAAAAAAGGAAATCAAATAGAACTTAATTTTGACGAAAAGCCTTCTTTTCCTAATAAGTATATTGTTAAAGAAAATAAACTAATTCAGCTAGATATGAATGGTAAAGAAATAACAGATTCAAATTTAGATTATTCATTGGAGAAAGTTTCGAATCTTTTAAATAAAAAATGGATGTTGAAAGAGTTAAACGGAAGGAAAATTGAAATTGATAATGAATTTTTGAAACAACCATATTTCATCATTAATTCACAATATAATATTAATGGAGTTGGTATTTGTAATTCCTTTTTTGGAAGTACCGATATACGTAGTGGAAATAAAATATTTTTTTCAAGAGTTGCTTCAACTTTGATGGCTTGTATTGATATGATGGATGTTGAAACTGAATTCTTTAATATGTTTAGCAATGCGGTAAGATATTCTATTGATAATGAAGTACTAACGCTTTATTCTGGAAATAATTCAAATTTAGCGGAGTTTATTCTGATTAAGGAATAAACTTTTATCGATATAAGATTTGTTTTGATTAATTCATTTTTAGATACTTGTGCAAATTGTTAATATTTGTTAATGTTGGCAATTTGTACAATTTTATTTGAGTGAAATCCAAAAGTATTGTTACCTTTGGGCCCAGATTTTACAAAGTGGAGTTTTATTGTAAAGTTTATTGAAAACATATTAATATATATTTTTATATAAAAATAGCAATATGCTTGTGTTTTGAAATTTCTAAATGTTCTTTGATTAACAAGATAATTACAATAACGAGATACCAACTTTTGTCGAGTAAAAAATAGGCAACAGGCGAAGAAGATTTTTATCCTTCCTTCTTACTTATCCTTCCTTATAAACTCTCTTTTATAGTCTTCTTCGTCTTTGTTGCTGAAAAAAATATGGGAACTTCGTTATGATTAACAATATTATTTACACAAAAATCATTACTTTCGCAAAAATATTTTATAATAACCTATATGTCTAAAAGAAAACGTTGGATACTAATTGTAGTTGTTTTAATATTTATAGCAATTATTATTGCATTACCTTATATTAAGAGATATTTTGTTAACAAAGATAATAGTGAGATTCCTTCGCCGCCTTTAGGAAGCAGCATATCTCAAAGAATTCTTAATGTAAATGTGGAAATTGTTAATTATCATCCTATGACTGATAGAACAATTACTACCGGTAATATTCTACCCTCGGAACAAGTGGATTTAACCTTTGAAACATCCGGAAAGATTGTTGATATTTTCTTCAACGAAGGAGAATTTATTAAACGGGGAACACTTTTAGCAAAGATTAATGATAAACCTTTATTAGCTCAACTAAAAAAACTAGAAGCACAGTTGCCGTTGGCTCAAGATAGGGTATACAGGCAAGAAACATTATTAGCTAAAAATGCTGTCAGCCAAGAAGCTTATGAATCCGTTGTTACTGAGCTGGAAAAATTGAGAGCTGATATTGATTTGGTGAAGGCTAATATTGAGCAAACAGCTCTTTATGCTCCTTTTGATGGTATAATAGGTTTACGTGAAATTAGTGAAGGAGCCTTTGTTACTACTTCAACAAAAATAGCTCAGCTAACTAATATTTCAACATTAAAGATTGATTTTGCTGTCCCCGAAAGTTATGCAAATGAGATTAAGAAAGGAACAAAAATAAAATTTAGATTAGAAGATAATAATGGAATTATGCGCGGTTATGATGCTGAAGTTTATGCTGTGGAATCAAAAATTGATATAGAAACCAGAACGTTACAAGTAAGAGCATTGTATAATAACCCGTCTATGCAATTAATTCCGGGTAGATTTACATCTGTGGAAATAACTCGAAAAGAGATTCCCAACGCACTTTCTGTTCCGAGCGAAGCTATTATTCCCGAAATGGGAAGAAATCTCGTTTATCTTTATAAAGACGGTATAGCTCAATCTGTTGAAATTATAACCGGAATAAGAACAGAAGCAAGAGTGCAAGCGCTTAGCGGGTTGTCGGTAGGGGATACCCTGATAGTTTCCGGAGTTATGCAACTTAGAACAGGAACAAAAGTGGTTATCAATAATTTATCTAATTAATCAGTTATGAACATTTCTGAACTTAGTATAAAAAGGCCGGTACTTGCAACTGTTTTAATGCTTATAATTGTCCTTTTCGGTATTATAAGCTACAACTTCCTTGGTGTAAGAGAATATCCTAGTGTTGATAATCCGATTATTACCGTAACTACAAATTATGCCGGCGCTAATGCCGAAGTTATCCTCAACCAAATTACAGAACCTCTCGAACAAAACATCAATGGAATTGCAGGTATTCGTTCTTTGTCAAGTACAAGTACTCAAGGAAGAAGCAGAATATCTATTGAATTTGAATTGAGTGTTGATCTTGAAACGGCAGCCAATGATGTTCGAGATAAAGTCTCTATAGCACAAAGATATTTACCGCGTGATTGTGATCCGCCGACTGTATCAAAAGCCGATGCCGACGCTAATCCTATTATTCAGGTAAGCGTACAGAGTTACTCTCGTTCGTTGATGGAAGTAAGTGAAATTGCCGATTTAACTGTTAAAGAAAGATTGCAGACGATTCCCAATGTAAGTGGAGTTGAAATTTGGGGAGAGAAAAGATATTCGATGCGACTTTGGCTTGATCCTACTAAAATGGCAGGTTATGGCGTTACTCCGATGGATATTAAAAATGCCATAGACAAGGAAAATGTTGAATTACCATCCGGCAGTATTGAAGGAAACACAATAGAACTGTCAATCAGAACTATGGGTTTGATGCAAACCGCTCAAGAATTTAATGATCTTATTATTAAACAAAATGGCGATCAGATTGTTCGTTTCAGCGATGTAGGATTTGCCGAACTCGCACCTGAAGATATGCGAAGCGCACTTAGAAAAAATGGTGTTCCCATGGTTAATGCCGTAGTAATCCCTCAACCGGGTGCAAATCACATAGAAATAGCAGATGAAGTTTACAGGAGAATAGACCAATTGAAAAAGGATATTCCTGAAGATGTTCTGGTAGATGTTCAATATGATAATACTCGTTTTATAAGAGCATCTATTAATGAGGTAGTTGAAACGCTTTTTATAGCTTTCCTATTAGTTGTATTTATTATTTTCTTTTTCTTACGTGATGTACGTGTAACATTAATTCCTGTTATTGTTATTCCGATTTCTCTTGTTGGTGCTTTCTTCGTGATGTTTGTTGCCGGTTTCACAATAAATGTTTTAACAATGCTTGCGATTGTACTTTCGGTCGGACTTGTTGTTGATGACGCCATTGTTGTAACCGAAAATATTTATGTTCGAATTGAAAAAGGAATGTCGCCGAAAGCAGCCGGAATAGAAGGTTCAAAAGAAATTTTCTTTGCCGTTGTCTCTACAACTGTTACTCTCATTGCAGTATTTCTGCCGATTGTATTTATGCAAGGAATGACGGGACGATTATTTAAGGAGTTCAGTATTGTGATAGCAGGTTCTGTTGCTATATCCTCAATTGCCGCATTAACTTTCGCTCCGATGCTTGCTACTAAGATGCTTAAACGACGCGACAAAAAAAATTGGCTTTATAGAAAAACAGAACCGATGTTTGTTAGCCTAACCAATTTTTATGAAAGAACATTAATTTCTTTCATAAAACACAAATGGCTTACAATACCTGTTGTTCTTGTTCTTGGTTTTTTGATTGTGTTTTTGTGGGGAAAAATACCTTCCGAGTTGGCTCCTTTGGAAGACAGATCGGTAATTACAGTGCGTGTCAGCGGACAGGAAGGTGTTACTTTCGAATATTTAAGAGATTATTCCGACCAAATTGCTTTGATTGCGGATGAAGTTGCGTACGAAAATACGGCAATAGTTTCGCGTTCATGGACAGGCGGCGGATTTATTAATGTGCTTCTTCCCGATATCGATGAAAGAGAAAGAAGTCAGATGGAAATAGCCGAAGCATTAACAACGGCGATTATTCCGCAAACACAAGCCAGAGCGTTTGTACAACAGCAATCAACTTTTGGCGGTGCGCGCGCCGGAATGCCAGTGAGCTACGTTCTCCAAGCAACCTCACTGGATAAATTGCAGGAATATCTTCCTTCATTTATGGAAGAAGTAAATCAAAGTCCGGTTTTTAGAATGGCGGATGTCAATTTAAAATTCAATAAACCTGAAACACGTATTGAAGTTAATAGAGATAAGGCTACTTCTTTAGGTGTAAGTACTTTGAATATTGCTCAAACACTTCAATATGCGCTTAGCGGTCAACGTATGGGATATTTCTATATGAATGGAAAACAATATCAAATATTAGCGGAAATTAACAGACAGCAAAGAAATACTCTTTTAGATTTAAAGTCTTTATATGTGAAGAATGATAAAGGTTTTATGATTTCTCTTGATAATTTGGTTTCTTTTAGAGAAGATGTTGCACCACCTCAATTATACAGATATAACAGATTTGTTTCTGCAACTGTTTCTTCTGGTTTGGCTTCGGGTTATACGCTTGGAGACGGACTTGATGAAATGGATAGAATTGCGGCAAAAGTTCTTGATGACTCTTTTAGAACGGCCCTCAGCGGTGAATCTAAAGAATTCAGAGAAAGTTCTTCAAGTTTAATGTTCGCTTTGGTACTTGCATTAGTATTAATATTTCTTGTGTTAGCCGCCCAATTTGAAAGTTTTAAAGATCCGATAATCGTTATGATTACAGTTCCGCTTGCTGTTGCTGGTGCTTTGATGTTTATGGATTGGTTTAATGTTACAATGAACATTTTTAGTCAGATCGGTATAATTATGCTTATTGGTTTGGTTGCTAAAAACGGAATTCTTATTGTTGAGTTTGCTAATCAACGGCAACATGCAGGTTTGAGCAAATATGACGCTCTCATTTCGGCTTCCGTACAAAGATTAAGACCGATATTAATGACAAGTATTTCAACCATTTTAGGATTGCTCCCGCTTGTATTCGCACATGGCGAGGGTGCAAACGGCAGAATTGCAATGGGTATAGCCGTCGTTGGCGGATTATTATTTTCTACATTACTTACCTTATATATAGTTCCTGCAGTTTATAGCTATATATCAACAAATATCGAAAGAAAAAAACTAAAAGAAGAAAAATATTCTATATGATTTCGTTAAGGAAAATATTAATGACATTCGTATTACTTTGTTTTGCTGTACTATCGTTCGGACAAAATAATGCTCTTGAAAATAAGAGTATTATTTTGAGCATTCCAGATGAGAAAACACAATCCGTAAATTCACTTTCTAAGTACATTGAAGAAAATTTCGAAACTGATTCAGAGAAATTAAATGCTATTTATACTTGGATTACATATAATATTTCTTATGATATTAAAAATTTAAGGGAAGATATCTTTTTTGACGATATGGAAAAAGTTCTTTCTGATGTTCTGAAAAATAAGAAGGGTGTGTGCATGCATTATTCTCTTCTTTTTGATACTCTGGCAAAAAAATCGGAAATAGAATCTTATATAGTTTTCGGATATACTAAACAGAATGATACTATTATGAATTTGCCTCATGCGTGGAATATTTGCAGAATTGATTCAACTTGGAAAGTGTTTGATGCAACATGGGGAGCAGGATATATTATGAATGATAAATTCTTTAAAGATGCTAATTATAAATATTTTTCGATAGATCCTGGTGATATGATTAAAACTCATATGCCTTATGACCCGCTTTGGCAGCTGTCTTTTTATCCTATTACAAATCAGGAATTTTATAATGATATTTATCTCGTTGGAAAAGACTCCAAGAGATTTTTCAATTATAATGATACAATCGAATTTTACAAGAATAAAGATAATATAGAAATTTTAAAAGCAAGATATCGTAGGGTAGAAGGTAATGGTATTGTTAACTCAATGATTATTGAAGAACTAACTATCATAGACAATGAAATTCTTCATTATGAGACTGTAAATATTACTAATTATTATAATAAGGCTGTCGAAGAAATTAATAAAGCAGCAAATAACCTAAATATTTTTATTGATTACAGAAATAAACAATTTCAAAATATTAATGATGAAGATTTAATAAAAATTATAAATTCTTCTAAGAATCATTGTGTTAACGCTGAATTAATTTTGGATAATATTCAGAGCGATGATAAAAATATTATGTCTTCTGTAAGTGATCTTAAAAAATTTATTATTGACATGAAGAACAATATTTTAGAGCAAAAAAAATTTCTTAATAAATACGTAACCACTCCGGAATATCGGAGAAAACAATTGTTTTATAGATAATTAATTATATGATTATGAAATCATTTGCTAAAATAGTAATTTTGCTTATCGTTTCTTTTGGTATTTCATTCATTTCTTTTACACAAAATACCTATACGCTCCAACAGGGTTTGGAAATGGGGCTGGAAAGAAATTTTGATATTCGGCTTGTTAGAAATGAATTGAAAATTGCCGAAAACAACGCAACTCGCGGAAATGCCGGCCAATTACCAACTATTGATCTTAACGGGTCATACGCAGGAAGCCTTAATAATACTAATACGGATTATTTAAATAATCCGCGAGATTCATATATGAATACTTTAAATAATAATATTAGCGCGGGAATTAATCTCGGATGGACAATTTTTGAAGGATTTAATCTCCAGACTAATTATGCGAAATTAAAAGAATTGCAAATGAAAGGAGAGTTTAATGCTCGCCTAATGATTGAAGACTTTATCGCCTCATTTTTAGCTGAATATTATAATTTAGTCCGACAAATACTTCAATTAAATAATCTTCAAATGTCACTCGAACTTTCGCTTGATAGGTTAAATATTGTTGAAGCAAGTTTTATTATTGGAGCAGCTTCAGGATTAGATTATCAGCAAGCTCAAGTAGATTATAACGCAGATTACTCTGCATTGATTTCTCAAGAAGAAGAAGTTCAGAGAATCAGAATAAGGCTCAATAGTCTTTTAGCTTTTGATGAAGATGATGATATGTTTTGTAGTGCCGATACGATTATAGTTTTTGATTCTACACTTATTAAGGAAGAAATTTGGCGGAAAACTTTAAAGAATAACACATCCTTGTTGATGGCTATTCAGAATAAAACGATTTCCGAACTTGATTATAAAAATGTACGTAGCAGAAATTACCCTTATTTAAAAATGAATATCGGTTATGGTTACAATCAATATTGGTATCAAAACAGTAATACAACAATGCAAAATCAGTTCGGATTAAATTTTGGAGTAACGGCAGGTATAAATATTTTTGATGGAATGAATAGGCGACGTGAACAGCAAAATGCACGTATCATGATTGAAAACAGTGAACTAATGGCGGAGCAATATATTTCTTCATTAAAAACTGATTTGGCAAATCTTTGGCTCGCATATACAAATAATATCCGTCTCTGGGAACTTGAAAGGCGCAATCAGATTGTTGCAAGCAGTAACTTTGAAATTGCTATGGAAAGATACAGGTTGCGCGAACTTTCGGGAATAGAATTAAGAGAAGCTCAGCTTGGTCTCTTAGAGTCTGAAGAACGGTTACTTACAGCTGTTTATAACATAAAAATTTGTGAAATATCTTTACACTTGCTGAGTGGAAGTATTATTGAAAAAAGTTTTTAAGGATATAATTTAAAGCGGAAGTAAATTTTTCACTAATAGAACAATTCTTAAATCCATTCATAAATAAAAAATAAATCTTTAAAATCAAATGCATGTTATTATGTTTACCAAAATAATTAATAGAAAATCGAAATTAATATCACTATTGCTTGTTGTAATTATATTATCGGCTTGCAACAATTCAGCAGTAAAAAAGAAACTCAATGTTCCTGAAAAACCTGATTATGCGCTGAAAGAATTTTGGTTTGGAGATATTAATCAAGAGTTTGATAAAAAAATTGATATTTTCTATGTTTATCCAACAGTTATCTTTGATGAAAAAGATGAAAATGGAAATGAAATCTATTTAGCTGATATTTCAAAGAAAGAGATTCGCGATGCTGCGTTTTCCAATCAAAATTACAATAATAATGTTTACGCCGGTGATAAATATAATTTCTTTGCTCCTTTCTATCGTCAGATTTCATTTAATACTTATGGTTTAAACAAAGAAGTTTTTCAGGAGTACCGAAAAATTGCCGTACAGGATATTTTGGATGCTTTCAGATATTATATGGAAAATCTCAATAATGGCAGGCCGTATTTTCTTCTCGGACATAGTCAGGGTTCAAGCATGTTAATCGAACTTTTAAAATATGGTATTGAAGATGATGAATTTGAAAGAATGGTTGCCGCTTACACCATAGGTTACTCTTTATCAAATGATGAAATTAAGAATTTTGAAAATCGACTTATTCCGGCAAAGGACAGTTGTGACTTGAATTGTGTCATTCTTTTCAATTCTCTTACAAATATTAATGCAAGAAGCATGACGATGCCTAAAAACGACATATGTATTAACCCGTTGATTTGGACTACAGACACAACATTTGCACCGCGTGAACTTCATTTAGGTTATTCGATGTATAATAAAAAACAACAAAAATATATAATAACCCCAAATATAACCGGAGTATATATTCAGGATAATTATCTGATTTGTCCAGATATAGATCCTTATCAATGTTTTCAAGAGGAATTCAAGGAATCATTTCCGTTAGGCAATTTACATTTTATGGATTCCTGGCTCTACTCCGAAAACTTAAAACAAAATATGGAATGTCGTGTTAGAAAATTACAAATGAGTAATTAATTATACAGAAGGAAGACTAATATAATTTATGAAATATCTTTAATTTAAGATTTTCGAAATTTTTATGATTGCATTTTTATTCCGATTACTCCTACTAATATCATGGCGGCAAAAAATAATCTCCAGAATGCTGCAGATTCTCCAAAGAATAGTATTCCTATTGTCAGTGTAGATACAGCACCTATTCCGGCCCAAACAATATATGCTGTGCCTATTGGAATTTCTTTTTGAGCAAAATACAGTAAAGTAACACTTAAGGCCATTGAACATACAGCCATTAATATTCCCCAGAACTTCACCTGCATAGTTTGAGATAATTTCAGTCCGATTGCCCAACCCATTTCAAAAAAACCACCTAAGATTAATAAAAACCAATGCATAATAAAATCAAAAATTTTGTGCAAAGATAATTCTATTTAATTAAGAAGCGGTTGATGACTGATGATAATTTTTAGGTAAGATAGAGAATTCGATATGTATTTTACTTTCTAAGTCCAAAATAAATTCCATATTATAATTTCATAATCGTAAAAGGTATAAATAATGAAAAATCAACAATTAAAAAATATTATTTTTGCTTAACATACTCGAATAATTGTCAATTACTAATCTTCAAATATTAATTAAATAATTATTTTTGCGTGGAAAAATGAATAATATAGTTTCAGAACATAATAAGCAAGAATATCCGCCGATGCATACGGCAGAACATATTTTAAATCAAACTATGGTACGAATGTTCGGTTGCGAAAGATCGAGAAATGCTCACATTGAACGTAAAAAATCGAAATGCGATTATAACTTAGAAAGTGTACCTTCCGATGAACAAATAAAACTAATAGAGAAAAAGGTTAATGAGATTATTTCTCAAAATCTTATTGTAATTGTGAAATATGTATCTTTTGATGAAGCAAAAGATATTGTTGATCTAACAAAATTGCCAGAAAATATAACTGATAAAGTTCGGATTGTAATGATAGGCGATTATGATATTTGTGCTTGTGTAGGTGCACATGTTAATAATACTTCGGAAATCGGAATATTTATGATTACTTCACATGATTTTGAAAATAATCGATGGAGAGTAAGATTTAGACTCATAGAAGGATAATACTAGGAATATATACACAAAGATTATTTGCTATTTATATTTGTTTATTTATCATTTAATTGCAGTATAAAATATTCAATTGTCATTACGACTTTGATAAAAATTAGATAACAACTACCGATATTGTCAACTATGAATTTTTATAATTACGATAAGGATGATATGTACTTATTTTGTAATTGATGTGGTCTGTAATTTACGTAGAAGGACAGAGATTTAAAGTTCAGGGTGTTTACGTTGTATATTTTTTTATTTGGAATATCATGGAGAAGATATGAGAATTAATTATCATATATTTAAGAATTCCAATTTAATAAAATAGGAATTTTTAGTAAGTTTGTAAATAGATGCTGATGATTGAAAAAAAATCAACTTAGAAAGTGATCGCAATTATTTAAAGTAATATGTGATTCAAAACCTGTTGCAAGCATGTTTTGACTATTATAAAATAAAAAAAGATAATTATTAACTGTTAATTATTAATTATTAATTACCTTTGCAATCACTGTTGGGGGTGCCGACAGATTGTTGTGCTGAGAAAATACCCCATGAACCTGACATGTTTAATTACAGCGTAGGGAAACGGTAAGAGTTGAAAAACACTTATTTAATAAACCGTTTCTTTGTGGAAGCGGTTTTTTTATTGACTGTATTAATTGTTGGGATTAAATTTATCTATATTATTAATTAAATTTTTATCCTATGAAAGTAAACAAAGAAATTCTGATTAACAATTTAAATCAACTTAGAAAGTCTTCTCCTTTGGTTCACAACATTACTAATTATGTTGTGATGAATAACACTGCAAATGCTCTTTTGGCAATTGGAGCTTCGCCTATAATGGCGCATGCCACTAATGAGATGGAAGATATGGTTGCCATTGTATCCGCTTTGGTTATCAACATTGGTACTTTGAATGATGAGTGGGTTAATGGAATGTTAATCGCCGGAAAAGCTGCAAAATTAAAAAATATTCCAATTATATTGGATCCTGTTGGAGCTGGAGCTACACCTTATAGAACAGACGTCTGTTTGAAAATAATTAAGGAATGTCAACCAGATATTTTGCGTGGGAATGCATCTGAAGTTATGGCGCTTAATAATAGCAATATAAAAACCAAAGGCGTTGATAGTTCCGTTAATTCCGATTGTGCTATTGAGGCTGCAAAATCTTTAGCTAATGAATATAATATGATTGTTTCTATTAGCGGTGAAACAGATTATATTACTAATGGTAATGAAATTATAGAAGTTACAAATGGTACTGAAATGATGACTAAAGTAACTGGTTTAGGTTGTTCCGCTTCAGCCTTAACTGGTGCTTTTGCTGCAATTAACCGAGATTACTTACAGGCTGCTGCTAATGCTATGGCAATTATGGGTATTGCTGGCGAAATTGCACTTTCTAAGTCTAGGGGACCAGGATCGCTTCAAATGAATTTTATTGATGAATTATATTTACTTTCCGAAAAAGAAATCAATCAATATCTAAAATAATATGGATTTAGATCTTAGTTTGTATCTGGTAACAGATAGAAAGTTATCATTGAATCGCCCATTAGAATGGGTTGTCGAAGAAGCTGTTAGAGGTGGTGTTACAGTCGTTCAATTACGTGAAAAAGATTGTGATACAAGAGAATTTGTGAATTTGGCAATTAAGCTGAAACAAATCCTATCTTTATATCATGTTCCTTTGTTAATAAATGATAGAATAGATATTGCCCTTGCAGCGGATGCAGACGGAGTTCATATCGGACAGTCGGATATGCCATATCATCTTGCAAGAAAAATTTTGGGATACAATAAAGTCATCGGATTATCCATAGAAAATTTTGAAGAAGCTGAGGAGGCAAATAAATTAGATGTTGATTATATTGCAGTATCTCCTGTCTTTTCTACACATACTAAAACAAATACCAAAATAGAATTCGGTTTTGAAGGAGTAAAAAAGGTTGTTGAGATATCTAAACATCCTGTTATTGGAATAGGTAACATTAACGTTACCAATATTCAAAAGATAATGCAAATGGGAGCAGACGGAGTTGCGGTTGTCTCAGCTATAATGTCGGCAACGAATATAGAAGAAGCTGCAAGAATACTTCAGTTAAAAATGAAAGAGTTATAAAAAGTTATAATTAGAACACAAAAAAATTAATTAAAAATAAATTTTTCTGATATTGAAATTACATAAAATCATAATCAGATCTAAACAAAAAAATAAATTATATATGAAATGGAGTGAAAAAACCTGGCAAGCAGTTGAAAAAATTTATGAAGAAATTTTAAATTTACCTTTTATTAAAGATTTATCTAAAGGAACTTTATCCGATGAAAGATTTAAATTTTACTTAATACAAGATGCTTTATATCTTAATGATTATAGCAGAACCTTAATGAATATTGCTTTGAAATTGCAAAATCCCGAGTATGGTGAAGCATTTATGAAGTTTGCTAATGATGGTGTAGCAGTAGAAAGAATTTTACACGAATCGTTTCTTAACGGACATGTACCTTCTAAGTCGGAAATGACTCCGACATGCAAATTATACACTTCTTACTTAGTAAGTAGTTTATATAATCCTCATATTGAGGTTTCTCTTGCAGCTGTTCTTCCATGCTTTTGGATTTACCAGAAAGTTGGTGAACATATCTACAATACAGCAGAAACCGAAAACAATAAATATCAAAATTGGATTAACACTTATGCTGATGAGTCATTTGCAGAATCGACTCAGAAAGCGATAGAAATATGCAATGTAATGGCAGATAATTGTAGCGAAGTTCAAAAACAGGAAATGACAGAAGCTTTTGTTTTAGCAACAAAAATGGAATGGATGTTTTGGGATAGTGCATACAGGCTTGAGAAATGGCCAGTATAATAATTGATGGATTATAATTTTCTTCATTTAGCTTATTACTTAATAATTTTAAACGAAATATTATTTTGTTATTTCGTTTATTAATTTAGAAATCAAAACTTTGAACCAAATATTATGAACTATAAAAGAGTATTAACAATTGCCGGTAGTGATTCAGGTGGTGGGGCTGGCATTCAAGCAGACATAAAAACTATGTCTGCTTGTGGTTGTTATGGAATGTCGGCAATTACTGCTGTTACGGTGCAAAACACATTAGGTGTTGAGAGTTTTATGCCTATCCCTCCGGATATTATAGAACAACAAATTGATGCGGTAATGATTGATATTGGTGCTGATGCGGTGAAAATAGGGATGCTTAGCTCTTCTGAAGTTATGTTGGCTGTAAAAAAAGCTTTGAAACCTTACGATCTTACGAATATCGTTTTAGATCCTGTTATGGTTTCAACTTCCGGACATAAATTGATGAATGATGAAGCAATTGATACATTAAAAAACGAGTTGTTAAATATGGCACGTATTATTACTCCTAATATTCCAGAAGCTGAAATTCTCCTTGGAGAAAAGATTACTCACCAAGATCAACTTCCTGAATTTGCAATGAAATTATCGAATAATAGAAATGTATCGGTGTTGTTAAAAGCCGGTCATCTTGATGATAAAATACTTATAGATGTTTTATATAATGCTGAGACTGATTCAATAACCAAATTAGGATCAAAACGCATTTACACAAAAAATACTCATGGTACTGGCTGTACATTTTCATCGGCATTAGCATCTTTTCTTGCTTATGGTTTGGACTTAGAAAGTGCCGTTGGAAAAGCAAAAGCTTATGTTTATTCTGCTATTGAAACTGGTGCGAAATATACTTTAGGAAAAGGACACGGTCCGGTACATCATTTTTATAGTTGGTGGGAATAAAAGAATTATTGATTCGATAAAAAATCAACTTAGAAAGTGAAATTTGTTATGTGAAATTTTTGAATAAAAGAGTTTTTGAGAAATAGACTTTTTATTTACTGATTCTTTTATCTTTTTATTGTTTTCGTACAAAATGAATTTTCCTTTTTTAGAGTATATTAATTGCTTATTATCAATTTTTAGTATGATAATATTTGTACTTGCTAAGTTGAATTCTGTTATTAACATTTTAATTTGGGAATTATTATCATACTTTAATTATCAATTAATTTATTATTTTTGCAAAAGTATTAACTAAAAGATGAATTATGAAAAAGTATGAATGCGAAGTATGTGGATATATTTATGATCCGGAACAAGGCGATCCTGATAGTGGTATAGCTCCCGGAACAGCTTTCGAAGATATTCCCGAAGATTGGGTTTGTCCGGTTTGTGGCGTGGATAAAAGTAATTTTAAGCCAATCTAATCATCAATTTGTATGGTATTATATAAATTGTAGGGATGTAACATATATATTCCTACAATTTTTTATAAATTTATTATAAGACGAAAGATTTATTAGATAGATAAGAACCATAAATTAATATGACATTAATTTATATATAAAATTGATTAATAGATGAAATTTCCGTAAGGAGAACGTATGCTTAACATTTTTTTGTCATTTTTCTCGCAATGCCCAACAATTTGAGTGTCGATATTAAATGATTTGCCGATGTCAATTAATGTAGAAGCGTATTTTTCAGAAATATAAATTTCAAGTCGGTGTCCCATATTAAAAGTTTTGTACATCTCATTCCAGCAGGTATTACTTTCTTTTTGAATCAAATCAAATAGGGGTGGAATAGTAAAAAGGTTATCCTTAACAACGTGAATATTATCATCAATAAAATGTAGAATCTTGGTTTGTCCGCCGCCGCTGCAGTGAATCATTCCGTGAATTTCGCTCCTAATCTCTTTAAATATAGCATTTAGAACCGGAAGATATGTGCGGGTAGGGGACAAAACTAATTTTCCGACATTAGTATTTACAATTGGATTTGTTAATTCTTTTGTGCCGCAATAAATTAAATTATACGGCACATCCGGATCATAGGACTCAGGATATAATTCTGCATATTTTTTACAAAAAACATCGTGACGTGCAGAGGTCAGCCCATTGCTACCCATTCCTCCGTTGTATTCTTTTTCATAGGAGGCAATTCCGTAGGAAGCAAATCCTACTATTACATCACCGGCATTTATTTTATCATTAGCAATAATTTTATTACGTTTTGCCCTTGCTGTAACCGTAGAATCAACTATAATTGTTCTTACCAGATCCCCAACATCAGCAGTTTCACCGCCTGTCGAATAAATATTTATGCCAAGATTTCTTAGCTCCTCAAGAAATTCTTCAGTACCTTCAATAATAGCAGAGATAATTTCACCAGGAATTAAAGATTTATTTCGTCCAATTGTCGATGATAATAAAATATTATCATCAATCCCAACACACATTAAATCATCAGTATTCATTACAATAGCATCTTGCGCAATACCTTTCCATACCGACATATCACCTGTTTCTTTCCAATATATATATGCCAATGAAGACTTTGTACCTGCACCGTCAGCGTGCATTATATTACAATATTCATCGTCATTACCCAGAATGTCTGGGATTATTTTACAAAAAGCTTTAGGGAAAATTCCCTTTGAAACATTTTTAATAGCTGTGTGCACATCTTCTTTACTTGAGGACACACCACGCAGCTCATATCTTGATTTATTGTTCATTATTCGAAGATTATCAATTGACTGCCTTCGTCAAAAATTACCATACCAACTCTATCTAAAGTTTTTTTGTTAAGAACGAGATCATAAGGGATTCTGCTATTTACAACAACCGGAACATTTTCAATTTCTTTATTGCCGAAACGTATAGTTTTGATAATGATTGTTGTTCTTTCTGCAATTTTACCTTGTGAGATAACTTTAGCCGGGTCACCTTCAATATCGTCAATAGTAATAACACCTTTTTGTAAGAACTCAACAGCTTTAGTATGTGAAATATAATTATCCGACATCTTTGGCTCGTATTCGAAATTCAATGTATAACCATTTGCGATACATTTGGATACTGTTTTATTGTCTTTTGTGATGATGTAATTGATATAGTTTTTATTAGGATCTACAACAATATTTATAATTCCTCGAACATCATCGATAGATTCGTTTTGAAGCGTTATTTCATCTGGAACGAAATCTTTACTGATAATTGTAAACTCGGTTCTACGATTGAGTTGATTGGCCGCATCCTTAGCCGATTGTGTAGGTAAATTATTGACGTACTCTTCATTAAGGGTTGTGCCTCCCGAGAAAAATTGTCCGTTTACGGTGTAATCTTTATGGAGTGTACGTGGTTTACGTTCACCGTAACCCTTTGCAACTAATCTTCTCGAATTTATACCACGATCAATTAAATAAGCAACAACAGATTCGGCACGTTTCTGAGAAAGCGCATCGTTACTTTCAATAGAACCTATCATGTCGGTATGGGAGGCTAATTCGATAACAATATTCGGATTCAAATTCAAGGTTGTAATAAGACCTTGCAGTGAATCCTGATATTGAGGTTTTAAATCCCATTTAGCAAAATCATAAAGGATATCGGGTAATACTACAGGTTGGTCAGGAATAGGGGACAAGGTAAAATCTCTTATAAAATTTTCACTTTTGGTTAGACCAACAGTTGTTTCCTTACCTGTAATTGTCAAATAATTATTTTTTTCAATTGTAATGTCATAAGTTGTTTCCGGTTTTAATTGTGATTTCGAAAAGACATATTCACCTTTATTATTTGTAATTGATTGAATAATACTACCATCTGTGCCGGTTAAAACTACTTTAACTCCATTTATATATTGCAGAGTCTTTTCATCCGTGATAGTACCTGTTAATGTAAACTCAATAGGAGGAACTATAAATCCGTAAATATCATCGTTACCTTTTCCACCTTTTCTATTAGAACTGAAATAACCTTCATTTCTTTCGGGACGGAATAAAATTCCGAAATCATCAGCACTTGAATTTAATGGAGCACCTGCATTTATCGGTAACGATTTAGGGATTTTATTTCTATCTAAATAAACATAAAATAAATCTAATCCGCCTATACCCGGATGACCATCGGAAGAAAAATATAAGGTACTGTCATTCCTGAAATGAGGAAACATTTCATTTCCTTTAGTATTGACTTTATTTCCGAGATTAATTGGTGTTTCGAAATCGGAGTTAGTAGATTCGCGGGTTGCTATGTAAAGATCTTTCCCACCTAATCCTCCCATTCGGTCGGAAGCAAAAACTATAGTAAGTTCGTCATCAGTAAGTGTCGGATGACCTGTCACACAAGTACTATCGCCACCTAATTTGACTTCTTTGGGATCAGACCAAGTTTTACCATTACGTCTTGCTACATAAATTTTGCACCCTACATATATGTCTTTACTATCAGGGCAATATGTATAATATAATCTATTTCCTCTATAATTAGAAAATGGGGTGCCTTCATTGGCAGTAGTGTTTACGATATTATCTTCATCAATAGGCACAGGTTGACTCCATTTTCCTTTCACATCAAAAGAAGCCATAAAAATATCACTGAACCGTTCCCCTGTCCATTCATCGTTTTGTTTGCCTTTTGCCGATTCTCGCGAAGAAGTAAAGAGAATTGAAGTATAGCTTTGATCGCCCCATGTAGGGGAGAATTCACTATATTTAGAATTAATGGTTTTTATCGGAATTATTTCACATTTATCCGGATTAGCAAGCCATTCCATAACTTTTTCACAAGATTCCAATCCTGCTAGAGCCAAAGGATCTCCGGGTACAATATCAAGATAAGTCTGATATTGTTCTTTAGCAAGATCATATTTTTCATTAAATCTCAGAGCATTTGCATATCTTAAAATAACAGTTGAATCACGTTTATCATATTTTCCGCGAATAGCCGCTCTATACTGAGCCTCCGCATTTTTCATTTTACTCGTATAAGTATAGCAATCACCTAAACGTGAAGCAATCCTTGCTCTTTCTGTTCGATTTTTTTTTGATTTGGAATATGCTTTTTTATATTTTTCAATAGCAGTAGTATAATATTGTTCTTCAAAAGCTTTGTCGGCTGCTTGAATATGTCTGTTTTGTGAAATAGCCACCGTAGTGAAAAATAATAATATTGTTAATATTGTTATTTGTTTTGCCATATTAATAAAATTAATCTACAAAGATATATAAAGAGGTTGATATTTTAACGAAACGATCGCGAAAATATTATTTTTATTAACTTTTATGTTGTTGTAATAATAATTTGAATACAATATTTAGATTAAAATTCAACTTAGAAAGTAAAATTAGAGTGTAGTGAAAAATATGTTGAAGGAAATGAAATTATTAGTACAACTTAGATAGTATTTTTAATTAATTAAATTTAATGAAGACCCTTAAAATCATATAAAGTGGATTTAGATTTATTTGGACTTAGAAAGTAAAACTAATTTTAATAAAAACAATTAAACAATTTTCAGTAATTTGTGTTAATTTTTTTATTAATTTCATAAGACATTTTGTGATTTTTTTGATTAATAAGAAAAAATACCTATGAAAAATAAACGCAAATGGAAAGATTATTATGTTTCACTTCTTAAAGGACTTTGTTATCATATTTATAATGAGGGGAATAATAAACAAATTATATTTCGAGATGATGCTGATAAAGAAAGATTTATTAAAAAATTTAAACTTTATATGACCCCATTTGTTATATTAGAATCTTATTCATTGATGCCAAATCATTTTCATATTATTATGATTGTGAAAAAAGATTTTAAAAATTACACAGATAGATATATTAATTTAGATAAAGTTATTACTCGCTTCAAAAAAAAATCATCTCGTGAGGAAGAGAGTATCATAATAGGAGAATTAATGAGAAGATTTTTAATGTCTTATTCAAAATATTACAACTCTAAATATTCATTAACAGGAAGTTTATTTAGAAAGAATTATAGACGAATATTATTAGAAACTATTGAAGATATTAAGCGAGTTATTATCTTTATTCATAGAAATCCACAGATTCATGAATTAATTAATGATTTTAGAGATTATACGTGGAGTACATATAAACGATATAAGGATGAAACAAAATGGTTATTGAGTTCGGGAGTAATATTTAAAACTTTATTCAAAAATATATTAATAATGGAGTTTGAACATATCAATCACACTGATAATGATTATGATATTCAAATTGAATAATATTTATCTAATAAAATTAGTCTTAATTTTTTGTTCTTTTTCAGGTTTGATATTTTTCAATTCATAGTTATTAATTGATTGTAGCAACCATGCAATATTTTTACCAAGAACATGCATAGTTTGTATTCCCTCTTCGTCTTGAAGAACTTCACCGGGTTTTGCGCCATGAACAATGTTCCAATAATTTGATGATGGGATTATCATTTCAGAAATTTGAAGATAATGATTAAGAGCATTGAATGCCATTGTACCTCCTGAACGTCGAGCCACAACGACAGACGCGCCAATTTTGTGCCTGAACCAATTACCATTTGAGTCGGATGTATAAAACATTCTATCAAGGAAACATTTCATTGTACCTGCAATTCCGGAATAATAAACAGGAGAACCTAAAATAATACCGTCGGCTTCTTTGATTACAGGTAAAAGGTCATTTAAAATATCAGTATTAATTACACATTTTTCATCCTTATTTTTATAGCATTTTCCACATCCCATACATCCTTTGATATCTTTTGCTCCTATATGAATTATCTCAAAATCAATATTCTCATTAATTACTGTTTTTCCAATCTCATTCAAGGTCGTATAAGTATTACCGTTTTGTTTAGGACTACCATTAATAGCTACTACTTTCATATTATATATTTTTAATTTATTAATTTGAAGAAATAATTGCAACTAATAATTATTCCCTTTTATAATTCTATCTAGTTTTAACACATTGATTTACTTTTTCCAAAAAGACTTTTCTATCTGTACCTGGAATAGAAACCAATCCGCAATTCATCCACAATGTGTTTTCTATACCAACAGACGTAAGTATGTTAAATATCATATCATTATAAACATCACCGAATTTCGAAATATTTTCTGTCGGTTGCCCAGATGTTGTTATAACCATTGATTTCGGAATTTTCAATAATGGTTTCCATGAATTATTAGAATCATCGTACGCAAAACCCTTCAAAAAAACTTTATCAAAAAATCCCTTTAAAATTGCCGGCATACTAGACCACCAGTCGGGAAAAATAAATATCAAATCATTACTCATTAATATCATGTCTTGGTATTTTTTTACCAGAGGATCTATATACTTACCTTCGTTAAATATTATAAGTTCTTCTTCGGATAAAACCGGATTGAAGTTGTCTTTATGTAAATCAATAATCTGATATTCTGTGTATTCTTCGGATAATGCTTCGATTACTGTATCTAAAATAGCTTTGTTAAAACTTCTGTGCCATGGATGTGCAAAAATTATTGTTGTCATAAAATTTTTATGCAAAGATAAAAAGATAATCTCTAAATAATAATGTATCGGATTCAAAATTCTTAATTCAAAAATATTATTTTTGCAAAAAATAAATATGAATAAACTTACTTTAGTTATTGGAGCTAATACGCGTACCAATAGTTATGCAAATATGGCGGTGTCACGGCTACTTCAGAACAATATAGATGTTATTGCTTTAGGGATAAACCAGGGTAAAATTGAAAATATTGAAATTACCACTGAATTTCCAAAAGATAAGAATATTGATACGGTAACTCTATATATTAATCCAAAAAGACAGGAAGAATATTATGAAAAAATTATTGGTTTAAAACCAAAAAGAGTTATTTTTAATCCTGGAACTGAAAATCCTGAGTTTAAGAATTTGTTAATCAAGAATAATATCAGTGTTCTTGAACAGTGTACATTGGTAATGTTGAGTTTAGGAGAATATTAGTATAGAATAATGAAGCGAGGAAAGGCTGATTTACCTTTACATTATGGGGTTGTACCTCAATGGCTTGCTCAGAGAATGAGTTTGCTTGGTGGTGCAATTGTTGAAGCAATTATTATTGAATACGGAAGAGATGCTTTTCTTCAGCGAATAAGTGATCCGTTTTGGTTTCAATCGCTTGGTTGTGTACTTGGCATGGATTGGCATTCATCAGGAATTACTACTTCAGTAATGAATGCATTGAAAAAATCAGTAAATAAGAAATCTGCCGAGCTTGGAATTTATATTTGCGGGGGAAGAGGAAAGTCATCTAGACAAACACCTGTTGAATTAATGGATGTAGCTTATAAAACAGGTTTAAACGGCGATGATTTGGTTTACAATAGTAAATTATCTGCTAAAGTAGATAATACGGCCGTTCAAGATGGATTTCAACTTTATCTTCACTCATTTATTGTTACAAAAGACGGCGAATGGGCGATTGTTCAACAAGGAATGAATGTAGATATGAAACTTGCAAGAAGGTATCATTGGCTTTCTTCTGCTTTGGAATCTTTTACAGAAGAACCCCATACTTCGGTTTGTGGAAACAACCAAGGATCAATTTTAAATCTTACGGATAAAGCAGCTACACTTACTAAGTCTAAAATAATTGAACTTACAAAAGAAAATCCAAACAAGTTAATGCGTGATATTTCATTGATATTACCTAATCATCACGAAGTGCAAGCAAAAGATGTTAACTTAAAGCGACTCGGCGCGACATTAATATTAATGCACGAAACTAATGTAAATGACATTGAATCACTATTGTTGTTAAAAAATGTCGGGCCTAGAACAATTCAAGCTATGACTTTAGTTAGTGAAGTTATTCATGGTACACCTTCCAGATTTTCAGATCCGGCACGTTTTTCATTTGCACATGGTGGAAAAGATGGTCATCCTTTTCCTGTCCCATTAAAAGTTTATGATGAAACAATTGATATTTTCGATAAAGCAATTCATAAATCCAAGTTAGGTGATAAAGATCAATCTGAAGCTTTAAAAAATTTGTCTCGACTTTCTAAGTCCATAGAAAAAACTTATTCCCCAAATAATTTTTTTGATGATTTTGTTGAATATGAACGTAATGAATCATATAAATATCGTGGAAAGACTGTTTTCGGCAATGCAAAAAAACCGAAGGGTGATCAGGGAACTCAGTTGAAATTGTTTTAATTTGAATTTGTTTCATCATGTTTTTTCAACTTAGAAAGTAATATCTGCAAATCAAATTATCAAAATAAATTTATCTTTGCAAAAATTTTTTCTGATGAGAAATAAAACACCTCAAGTTTATTATAATTTAAAAATAATTGAAGCTGTTAGTGAAGGTTACTCTATTGCTAAAACTAATGATAATCTAATAATTTTTGTTCCTTACGGTGCTCCAGGCGATATCGTTGATATACAGATTACACATAAAAGAAAGTCATTCAAGTACGGTAAAATTATAAATTTCCACTCGTATTCTCCCGATAGAGTAGAACCTTTCTGTAAGTATTTCGGTTTATGCGGCGGATGTAAATGGCAACATTTGAATTATCAAGCACAGCTTAATTTTAAACAAAAACAAGTTTACGATGCATTAACCAGAATTGGAAAAGTCGAATTTCCTACAATTAATCCGATAATACCTTCCCGAAAAACCCAATATTACAGGAATAAATTAGAATTCACTTTCTCCGATTTCAGATGGATGTTGGATGGTGAGTATGAAAATGATGAAAATCGTAATCTTAATGGATTAGGGTTTCATCTTCCTGGAAAATTTGATAGAATTGTGGATATTGATAAGTGTTACCTTCAACCTGATCCTTCAAATGCTATTAGGAATTTTGTTAGAAATTATGCTTTAAGTAAAAATTTGACTTTTTATAATATCAAAAACCATTCCGGTTTACTTAGAAATTTAATTATCAGACAATCTACTACCGATGGATTAATGGTAATATTTGTTGCGGCTGAAGATAATCCTGAAAGTTTATTTCCGCTTTTTGATGAAGTAAAAAGAAATTTTAAAGAAATTACCTCCCTTCTATATGTTGTTAATGATAAATTTAATGACGATATTTTTGATAGAAATGTTTTTGTATATAGCGGTGATGACCATTTGATTGAAAGAATGGGAAATTTGAATTTTATTGTTGGCGCAAAATCTTTTTATCAAACAAATCATGAGCAAGCATTTAATTTATATAAAGTTGCAAGAGAATTTGCCGGTTTAACCGGTAATGAAATTGTTTATGATTTATATACAGGTACCGGTACTATTGCCAATTTTATTGCGGAAAATGCTAAGAAAGTTATCGGTATAGAATATATTGAGCAAGCAATTATTGATGCACGACAAAATTCTGAATTTAATAAAATTAAAAACACAGAATTTTTTGAAGGTGATATGGCGAAGATATTAACAGACGAATTTATTGCTGTTAATGGTAATCCTGATGTTGTGATTACTGATCCGCCAAGAGCCGGAATGCATGCGGATGTTGTAAAAACTTTAGTGAAACATAGAGTTCCTAAATTAGTTTACATTAGCTGTAATCCTGCTACTCAAGCTCGTGATATTAATATGATGTCAGATACTTTCCAAGTTAAAAAAGTACAACCGGTAGATATGTTTCCACATACACACCATGTAGAAAATGTTGTTCTTCTAGAGTTAATTTAGCATTATTTCATTTTTAAATAATCATAATTACTAAATTCTTATCTATTAATAGTTTTTTTCTTCTTTTTCCTAAATAAATCTGATAATTTATCGAACTCAGTGTAATATGATAAACCGACACCTTGTGTATATGGTCCGTTCTGTTCAAGTAAATTATATTCATTAGATTTGTTGAACACTCTTGCCTTGAGTTTACCGTCTCTTGTAATTTTATACTCCAATATAAAATCACCTACAATATTACTCGCATTAGCAGTTTCCCCGGTATTGTCATTTACACCAATATTACCGTCTATTGTTACTCTATTGTCAAAAAACCCTGCCTTAAAAACAAACTCAACTTCATTAGGATTTAATTCATCACCAGGTCTATAATTTACTCCAAAATCAAAATTTTTGCTGATATTTGAAAACCAATTTGATATCTGACTTGAAATAAGTCGTAATGAGCTGGCTCCAAGATTAGTATCGGTAAAAGTGCTATTACTTGTGTAAAAAGATTTAAGTAACAACAAATAGAAAACCTGCTCGGCAACAACTGCTTGGTCATCCATATCAATTGCAGCAAAAATTAAAGATTTTGTGTCCTCATCAACATTTGGTAATTCTATACTGAAATTTATTTGCGGATCTGAAAGTGCACCTGTGAAGCTAATTATACAATCTACCGGAACTCTTTGCTCCTGACTTTCTGATTCGGTGATAGTTGAAATTCCTGCTAACGACGCACGCAGTTGATAAATAGCTTCAATATCCATGATGGCATTCATAGGATCTCCGCTAAATATAATTCCACCGCCCTCCTTTATTGAAAATTCTATCTGTATTAGGTCTTGATAATTCAACTTAACACTTCCCGAATTAACATAATAGTCTCCGACAACACTAAATGAGCCTTCACTCGACTGTCTGTATGTAATGTTACCTGTTCCGTTAATTTTCATTTCACCTAATGAGTATGGGAGTATAATATTAAGTTGAGCACTCGGATTAAGTTCCGCTATCGCATTTATTCTGAATTTACTTGATTCATGATTATTATTTTGACGGGAAATTACGACGGAATCTTCGTCATAACTTACAAAATTAATGAATGAATGTTGTGCTGCTGTTTTGTTAGACGCCAAATTGATATTTACCTCTGTCCCGGAATCCGTACCTACATTTGCAGATATTTCTAAATCGTTGAAACTACCTTCTAATGAAGCTATTCCCGATAATACAGCTTTACCGTATATAGATTGATTTTGCAAACTCATGCGGTTATCAAGAAAAATAAATTTATCAAAATTTGTATGCAATGATAAACCGAAATCTTGCCAGTTTTTATGTGTGATCCGGCCTGATAAATCAAAGTGCTTTCCATCCGCATCATATAGTTTAAACTCATCAAAAATTATTGTATTGGGAGTGATATCGACAGAGTTTGAAAATGTGTATGCAGCTTCTGTAAATTTAACGGTTAATCCTGCATCTTTGAAATTTAAAGTTCCGTTCAAGTCTGGTGATAATAGTACATTACTTATACCTACATCTCCACTTATGAATCCTTTAGGATTGACAATGACAGTATTTAGAAATGGTTCTAAAAATTTGAAATTAAAATTGTTGAAATGTAAATTTCCATTAATATTACCTTTTTCGCTTAAGGGAAAATAATTACCGGTTAAAATTATTATCGAATCTTTGGAACTATCCTGAAGCTTAACCAGATTAGCGTTAATATTTATTGCACTAATTTCATCCTGCCAACTTGTGTTAAAAAGTAAATCGCCGAAATATTGTTCTTTGAAAAATATATTATTTAAGTTAAAATCAGCATTAAAATACGGATTATTACCTAAATACGATATAGAAGCACCACCGTTTAATATGCCGGTTATCTGCATATCATCAGGTAAAAAGAAGTTCACCGGAGAGATGTCCAAATTTTTAAATCCTACATTTAGCGAGTCACTTACACTTTCCGAATAAGTTCCGTCAATGTATAAACTGGTTTTTTCATTTTGGATACGTAAATTATCAACAGAATAATATTTGTTACCAATTACAATATCTCCTTCTGTAGAAATATTCCACAAGTTTTCTAAAATATTGACATACGATTCATCAGGAATATTAAATACAAAAACAGGCAATTTACTTATATCGGCATTTACTTTAAGATGAGTCCCTTTTGCGGAAATCGTATCATGCCAGGTTAAATCGAAATATAAAATATTATTTTCAAGATTATTCTTTAATAAAAAATCACTGATATCTATAACCGAGGCATTGCTTAATACATCACCTAAATATAAATCATTGACAGATAGTTCGGAATTGAAAGTACTATCAATAAAATCCGAATAAAAATTTACTTCATTAAGATTATAAGATGCATATCTGATATTTTCCGAATACAAGTCTATACTGAGATTAACAGAATCATCAATGTTAATAAACATAGACGTGTTTTTCGAAATATCTAAATCAGGAACTCCGAAGGTAATTATATTTGGCTGTTTGAGATTGATAAATGCCTGTAATTGAATATTCTCGCTATCTTTATTTATTTTGTTGACAAAATTGGGTAAATAAACATGTAAAAGATTAGAAAAATAGGTCGGCAAATCTTTATAAAAGAAATTACCTTCAATAGTAAAGTCTAAAAAATTAGAATTGAAAGTTACAACTTTATCCCAATTTTTGTTTGAAGTTTGATTAAGAGTAAAATCTCCAATAGAAAATGTTTCTTTATCGGATGTAATTGAAAGCTTTGTGCCGTTTATTTGAGCTCGCAAATCATCAATATTATTACCGGTAAAGTTAGCATTAATAAAGCCGCCTACAATAAAATCAACACTTCTGTCCATTAAACCTAATTTAGGTAAATCCGCATGATTAATTGCAATTGAAGAATTAACAATAGGAGGATTTACGCTTAATATTGAATTTAATGATGCGTCTAAAAATAATTCTTCATTAAAAATTGATGCATGAGCTATAAATTGTTCATCGTCTTTTGATGCTTGAATTTGTAAGTCCGAAAGTGTTGTATGTTCAAGTTGCAATCTTGAAATATTACTTTCTAAGTTGAAAGTTTGAGGAATAAACTTTTCGGCAATTCCATCAGCGGTTAGAGTTATGTCAACTGTTTGAATTTTTGGTGTGATATTTAATATTTCTCCTACATTTACTCTACTTCCGTTTAACTGAATATTAAAATCGTTATTTTGTTCAGAAATTTTATTGTATTCAACATCTGCAAATACATATCCAATATCTGTTTCGGCAGATATATCAGTTTTAAAATTATCAAATTCTCCTGCAAAGTTTCCGGATAAAGAAACAGTTCCAAGTTTTTCAATTTCTTTAGGTAAAGACAGTGTTTTAGGATTAAATACGTTATTTTTAAATGCCGGTACTTTAAAGGTTTCAATATCAGAATAATTTGTAATAAAGTTCTTTATATCTAACCCCAAATAAATATTGCCTTTGTCAACATCCTTTAGAAATACATCGCCGGCGTAATATGTTACATCAAACATTGATAAGTCGATATCATTAATATACATGTTGTTAACAGGCCCGTAAACTTCCGCAGCAAACTCTACCGGATTATCAGCTCCGGCAAGTACTGACGTAAAATAACTAATATCATTTAAATTTATCAAACTGTTTTTTCTGATTTTCCCTATTATAAATACCGAATCGGTGAAATCGTTGAAACCATTCCAATTATTATAATCGAAAATCAAATCCATGCTGAAATCTGAATTATTAGTTACCACCGCAGTGTTTAAACATCGAAGGGTAGAGGAACTGATGATTAAGTCGGTATTAAAAGATTTTATATCAAACCCTTTTTCTTCTTTCAAGCTTAAACTAATGATTTCTAAAGAAATGCTGTCATTGATAACCGTTACATCCATAAATTCACCATAGGTTTCAACAACAGAAATATCATTGAAATCAATATGCATCATCTCATCTTTACGGTTATAATCTTTATACTTGTATGCCCAATTATAAATTCTGATATAATCACCAAGAATCGTTAAGGGTTTATCATTTTTCTTCTTCTTTTCATTATTTTCTTCCTGAACGGGAAAAATCATTAATAGATTCGATTTCACACTATTCTCATATTTAATATGGTTAAAGATGTAATCACGGACAATAACTTCTTTCAAATGAAAGACCTTTTCTTTAAGTGAAATTCTTTTAACCTTAACCTTTATGTAGCCGGCAGACATAACTAAGTTATTATGAGAATCATTAATACGAACGTTAGTTAATTCAATTGTATTAAGATTTGAAAAACGAAATTTTTCTAAATATATCTCCGTATTAATTTGTTTCGAAATAATATTGATGCTTATCTTTGCAACGAAGTTTTGAACAAATGGTATTTGTAATAGTAATCCTGTACTTAGAATAGTAAAAAACAAGATTAATATTATAATACCAACTGTTTTGAAAAATATTTTAAAAATCTTTTTCGTTTTCAAATCGTTGCAATTATGAGTGTTTATATTCTTGGTATTGAATCATCGTGTGATGATACTTCGGCAGCAATTTTACAAGATACTACAGTTTTGGCAAATATCACAGCCAATCAGGACGTTCACCGAAAATATGGAGGTGTTGTTCCCGAATTAGCCTCAAGAGCTCACCAACAAAATATTATCCCCGTAATAGACCGAGCATTTCACGTCGCAAAGTTAGATAAAAAAATGATTTCTGCAATAGCTTTTACTCGCGGCCCCGGTTTACTCGGATCTTTACTCGTCGGGGTTTCTTTTTCTAAGGCTTTGGCAATCGGATTAAATGTTCCGCTTATTGAAGTAGATCATTTAAAAGCACATATTTTAGCTCATTTTGCACAGCAGAAAGATACGGTTAAGGAAGTGCCTGAATTTCCCTTTTTGTGTCTTGTTGTTTCCGGCGGACATACTCAGATTGTTCTTGTAAAGGCTTATAACGATATGGAAATAATCGGAAAAACTATTGATGATGCTGCCGGTGAAACTTTTGATAAGGCTGCCAAAATAATGAATCTGGGCTATCCCGGCGGACCAATCATTGATAAATTAGCTAAAATAGGAAATTCCGATGCATTTAAATTCGCAAAGCCAAAAGTTTCCGGTTACGATTATAGTTTCAGCGGACTAAAAACTTCTTTTCTGTATTTCCTTCGTGACCATTTAAAAAATGACCCCGAATTTATTGAGAAAAATACTGCTGATTTGTGTGCTTCGCTTCAAAAAACTATTATTGATATTTTGATGGAAAAATTGGTGAAAGCAGCTCAAGATACCGGAATTAAAAACATAGCGATCGCGGGTGGTGTTTCCGCAAATTCCGAATTAAGAAATACTGTTAATGACTTAAATATTAAGTTTAATTGGAGAGTATTTATTCCTGATTTTGAATTTACTACAGATAATGCCGCAATGATTGCTGTTGCCGGATATTTCAAATATCTTTCCAATGAATTTACCGATCAAAAAGCGAAACCATATAGTAGGAGTTAACTGAAAGTTGGGAGTATATAGGCTTTTAAACTGAGTAATAAAACCTTTGGCAGTTATAAATCTAACTTCTTAGAAATATAATATTATAAATTGATTTGATAAAACATAATTGATTTATAACCAACATAATATAATAATCAAAATACATTAAAAAAATCAATTAAATATTTTTTTATTTAAATTTCGTATGATTTTAACATATTATCCGTTTTCAAAACCAAATTTTTGTTAAATTTGCAATCGAAAAAATAACAAAAAAATTAGATTATGATTACACCTATTTTTTGGCTAATTCCAATCGCTTCAATAGTGGCATTAGCTTTTGCCTATTATTTCTTTCGTCAAATGATGAAGGAAAGCGAAGGAACACCCACAATGGCTAAAATTGCACAACATGTTAGAGTTGGAGCAATGTCATATTTAAAGCAACAATATAAAGTTGTAATAATTGTTTTTATTATTTTAGCTGTGATTTTTGCAGTCATGGCTTATTTTGGTTTACAAAACGCATGGGTGCCGTTCGCATTTCTTACCGGTGGTTTTTTCTCAGGTCTGGCTGGTTTTTTCGGAATGAAAACAGCTACATACGCTTCTGCAAGAACTGCTAATGCAGCACAAGAGTCTTTAAACAGAGGTTTAAAAGTAGCTTTCCGAAGCGGTGCTGTAATGGGACTTGTTGTTGTTGGGTTGGCTTTGTTGGATATTTCATTATGGTACATAATACTAACTTACTTTGTTCCAATAACTGACCCGATTACAAAGAATATATTTATTACAACAACATTGTTAACCTTTGGAATGGGCGCTTCAACACAGGCATTATTTGCACGTGTAGGAGGCGGAATTTATACAAAAGCAGCAGATGTCGGTGCTGATCTTGTAGGTAAGGTAGAATCTAATATTCCGGAAGATGATCCAAGAAATCCTGCGACAATAGCAGATAATGTTGGTGATAATGTAGGTGATGTTGCCGGAATGGGAGCTGACTTATATGAATCATTTTGTGGTTCAATTCTTGCATCCGCTGCTCTTGGTGCCGCCGCATATAAAGTTTTCGGTGCCGAAATGCAAACAAAAGCAATATTAGCTCCGATGTTAATTGCTGCCATTGGAACATTTTTATCTATAATAGGTATTTTCTTAGTTAAGACTAAAGAAAATGCAAACATGAAAAGTCTTTTAAAATCTTTATCATTCGGAACAAATATCAGTTCAATTTTAGTTATCATAGGAACATTTTTTATATTGAGATTACTTGGGATTTATAACTGGGTAGGACTTTCCTGTTCTGTGGTTGTTGGTTTATTAGTTGGTATTGTCATAGGGCAAGCCACTGAATTATATACTTCTCAAACATATAAACCGACAAGAAGAATTGCCGAAAGTGGAAAGACCGGTCCGGCTACAGTAATTATATCCGGTGTCGGAACAGGAATGCTTTCTGTTGCAATTCCCGTACTTGCTGTCGTTGTCGGTATTATTTTTTCATTCCTTTTTGCTTCCGGTGTTACCGAAGGAAAAGCCTTTTCATCTTTTAATATTGCTGATGTAACTAACGGACTTTACGGAATTGGTATTGCTGCTGTGGGAATGCTTTCGACTCTCGGTATTACGCTTGCAACCGATGCATACGGTCCAATTGCCGACAATGCCGGCGGAAATGCTCAGATGAGCGGTCTTGATCCTGAAGTTCGCAAACGTACAGATGCTTTGGATTCTTTAGGAAATACAACAGCTGCAACAGGCAAAGGTTTTGCTATTGGTTCTGCTGCTCTTACCGGCTTAGCTTTATTAGCTTCTTACATTGAAGAAGTCAAAATTGGTCTTGAACGAATAGGGCAACATGCATTAAATTTTGCAGACGGATCATCTGTTTCATTAGCAAATGCTACTTTTGTTGATTTTATGAATTATTATAATGTACATTTGATGAATCCCATTGTGATAGTCGGAATGTTTATCGGAGCCATGATGGTATTTGTTTTCTGTGGGTTAACAATGGAAGCCGTTGGTAAAGCAGCTCAAAAAATGGTAGAAGAAGTACGTCGTCAATTCCGTGAAATAAAAGGTATTATGACTGGCGAAGGAACTCCTGATTATGCAAGATGTGTCGAAATTTCAACTAAAGGTGCACAAAAAGCAATGTTATTTCCATCATTACTTGCAATCATAGTTCCAATATTGATAGGTATTCTTTTCGGAGTTCCGGGAGTTCTCGGATTATTAATCGGCGGACTAAGTTGCGGATTTGTAATGGCTGTTTTTATGGCTAATTCGGGCGGTGCGTGGGATAACGCTAAAAAATATGTTGAAGAAGGAGCATTTGGCGGAAAGGGCAGCGATGTACACAAAGCTACAGTCGTTGGCGATACTGTCGGTGACCCATTTAAAGATACTTCAGGACCGAGTTTGAATATCCTTATCAAACTTATGAGTATGGTCTCTATTGTAATGGCCGGACTTACCGTTTCGTTTAGTATTTTATAGAAATAATGGATGAAAAAATAGAAATGAGTTTTTATTACTTATGGTATATTGCTCATTTCTATTTTCTTTTGTCTAATTTTTATTGATATAATTTAGAGGATTTTAAAATTTTACCAAACATAGATTTTTAATTTGTAAGTATAATTAAGACGGATATCTGTTTTAATATGTTCGCTAAGTTATAAATTTTACTTTCTAAGTTGAATCTAACAAAACAGATTCTATACTTATATTATCCGAGAAACTTAAATATTGATTACAAACTCTTTTTATTTTCATTTGCAAACAATAAAATCGATTTCATACAATCGGCGTATCATCATATTATTTTATTATTTTTGCAAAAATTTTTTAAATTATATTTTTATGCAATTAGCTTCGAAATACGACCCTTCGGCACTTGAGGAAAAGTGGTATAAGTTTTGGGATAGCAACAAAATGTTTGAATCGAAACCAGACGAAAGAAAACCATATACTATTGTAATTCCTCCGCCAAACGTCACGGGTGTGTTGCACATGGGGCATATGCTCAACAATACAATCCAAGATGTGCTAATTCGTAGAAAGAGGATGCAAGGTTTTAATGCACTCTGGGTTCCGGGTACCGACCATGCGTCTATTGCTACCGAAGCTAAAGTTGTAGCCATGCTCAAAGAAAAGGGCATAGAAAAGACTGATATTACCCGAGAAAAATTTCTTGAATACGCTTGGGAATGGAAAGAAAAACACGGCGGAATAATTTTGCAACAGCTCCGGAAGCTTGGAGCCTCTTGCGATTGGACTCGTACGCGTTTTACTATGGATGAAGCTTTGTACGAATCTGTTATAGATGTCTTTATTGATCTTTATAATAAAGGCTTGATTTATCGCGGCGTAAGAATGGTAAATTGGGATCCCGTTGCGCTTACTGCTGTTTCTGATGAGGAAGTTATATACGAAGAACAACAGTCGAAGCTCTATTATATCAAATATAAAATTGTCGGTGAAGACGGGTTCGTTACTATTGCGACAACTCGTCCCGAGACAATTTTGGGCGATACTGCCGTTTGTGTTAATCCGAATGATGATAGATATAAAAGTATTCAAGGCAAGAAAGTGTTTGTGCCGTTAATTAACAGAGAAATTCCGGTAATTGTTGATGAATACGTTGATATAGAATTTGGAACCGGTTGCTTGAAGATTACTCCGGCACATGATATTAACGATTATAATATAGGATTAAAACATAATCTGGAATCGATAGATATTTTAAATGATAACGGAACTCTAAACCAAAATGCTCAACTTTATGTTGGTAAAGATCGTTTTGTTGTTAGAAAAGAAATTGTCGAGGATTTGGAGAAAGCCGGCAATATCGTTAAGATTGAGCCTTATATTAATAAAATCGGACTTTCCGAAAGATCTCATGCTCCAATTGAACCTAAACTGTCTTTGCAGTGGTTTTTGCAGATGAAAGAGCTTGCGAAACCGGCTCTTGATGTTGTTGAAAATGATATTGTAAAATTTCATCCTGCAAAATTTAAAAATACTTACAGGCATTGGATGGAAAACATAAAAGATTGGTGTATAAGTCGCCAGCTTTGGTGGGGACAAAGAATACCGGTTTATTATCTCCCCGACAATTCAATGGTTGTTGCTAAAACTTTGGAAGAAGCATATCAAAAGGCTTTGGCATTGAATAAAGTTGAAAACCTTAAAATTGGTGATTTAAGACAAGATGAAGATGTTCTTGATACTTGGTTTTCGTCTTGGTTGTGGCCTATTTCTGTTTTCGATGGAATAAGATATCCTGATAATGATGATATTAAATATTATTATCCTACTAACGACTTGATTTCCGCTCCCGATATTCTTTTCTTCTGGATTGCAAGAATGATAATGGCCGGACTGGAATACAGAAAAGAAATACCATTTTATAATGTTTATATTACTGGTATTGTAAGAGATAAGCAAGGAAGAAAGATGTCGAAATCTTTGGGCAATTCTCCAGACCTGTTGGATTTAATTGAAAAATATGGTGCGGATGGAGTTAGGGTAGGGATGTTGTTTGCTTCGCCGGCCGGAAATGATTTGCCTTTCGATGAAGTTTTATGTGAACAGGGAAGAAACTTCGCAAATAAGATTTGGAATGCATTAAGATTGATTAAGGGTTGGAATATTGATGAAAATAAAGCACAACCCGATTATTCGGATACAGCTTTTGATTTTTTCAATGCAAAAATTAATTCGACGATATTACAGCTTGATAATCAATTTGCCGAATATAGAATTTCCGAAGCTTTAATGACAACTTATAAACTTATTTGGGATGATTTTTGTTCTTGGTATTTGGAAATTATTAAGCCGCCATATGGAGAGAGCATAGATAGAAAAACTTATAATCAATCTGTTGATTTCTTTGAGAAACTTATGCAATTACTTCATCCGTTTATGCCTTTCGTTACGGAAGAGATTTGGCATAATCTTAGAATAAGAAATGAGAAAGAAAGTATTATGATTTCGAAAATGCCAGTTTACGAAAAAAATGATGAAAATATACTTAAAAAGTTTGATTCTGCTGCTGAAGTTATAATGACAATTCGCACTTTGCGTTTAGAAAAAAATATTCCTCAGAAAGAAAAACTGTCATTATTCATTAAGAAAAATCATAATGAAAAAGTAGACATAACTTTTGATTCTGTTATTGCAAAGCTGACCAACTTGGATAAGATTGAATATTTAGATCAAAAGTTAGAAGGCGCATTTTCTTTTATTGTCGATACTACTGAATTTTATATTCCGACTCCTTCAAATATTGATATCGATGCCGAATTAGAAAAACTTTATACCGAATTAGACTACGTAAAAGGATTCTTAGAATCGGTAAATAAGAAATTAAATAATGAACGGTTTGTTGCTAATGCACCTGCAAATGTTGTTGAATTAGAGCAAAGAAAACGTGATGATGCAAATAAAAAAATTGCGGTGATTGAAGAACAGATACAGGATTTAAAAAAGACATGAGATCTGTAAAAGAATAACAATTTACACATTCTGCGAATACATTATTCTGAAGACTGTGTGATTTTGTTCGTTAGATTTAGTTTCAAAAATAAAAATAAGTCAAAAGTATATTTATTTCAGAAAAAATATTATTTTTGCAAACTCTAAAACGATCTTAGAAAATATTGGAGAGATGGGTGAGTGGCTGAAACCAACAGTTTGCTAAACTGTCGTACCCGAGAAGGGTACCGGGGGTTCGAATCCCCCTCTCTCCGCTTGAAAGAAGTCGAAAAACGACAAATTATAGATAAAACCTACAAATTCAATAGTTTGTAGGTTTTTTTGTTTGCACTTTAGCAAAGTGAAAAGACTAAAAGGGGGAGCAGTATAATATATTAATTTTTGGTGTTTAATTAGTAATAAAAAACTGAATTAAAATAATTATTGATGAATCATTTTTTCTATTTTTGTACTAAAATAATATTATAGTTCTTAAACTTAAACCCGTTTTTAATTATTTTATTCGGTTTTCTTCAATACTGATATCCAATTATGAATAATAAATTTAAAGCAAAAGTAATCCTAATTACGGGAGCAACTTCCGGTCTCGGACAAGCAATTGCTGAGCTACTTGCCGATAAAGGTCATATTGTATATGGAACAAGCAGAACTATTCCAACAAAAAAAGATATAGTCGCTGAAGAAAAAAAACATGTACGTCTGCTACAAATGGATATCACGAAAGTAGAAAGTATTCGCTCATGCATGCAAACGCTTATTGACAATGAAGGAAAAATAGATATTTTGATTAATAATGCCGGAGTCGGAATAGGTGGGGTTTTAGAATTGTCAACAAAAGAAGAAATTAATTTTCAAATCAATACAAACTTGATTGGGACTATGAACGTATGTTCAGAAGTTCTTCCCCATATGCGGAAACAACGTTCGGGAAAGATTATAAATATGAGTTCTATTGCAGGGGTGATGGGCATTCCGTATCAAGGCTTATACTCTGTTTCAAAATTCGGGATAGAAGGTTATAGCGAAGCGCTTTCTCTGGAAGTTCATCAATTCAATATTAAGATTATCTTGGTGGAACCAGGCGATTTTCATACAGAATTTACTTCCAATAGAAAAATATCACAAGAAAGTTTATGTAATGAAGATTATAAGGATTCGTTTGTTAAGACATTGAAGTTGGTTGAAAAAGAAGAATTGTCAGGTTTAATACCGATTGTTATTGCTAAAAAAATTAATCGCATAATCAATAAAAAACGACCGAAATTCAGATATTCGGTGGCGAGTCCGGTGCAGAAACTTTCTATATTGGCAAAGAAAATCTTACCGTCAAGATGGTTTCATGCGATATTGAGATGGTACTATAAAGTTCCTTAAAAGTTAAGATTATTGATAAAATATTGAGTTTTTAAACTTAATTCTTAACTCTCAATTTCTTTCACGTATGCCCTGCGGCGTTTATGTTGAATCTTATCAAAATACTCCCAATTAGCCTGATTCTTAACATTATTTTCGGAGATAGATGTTGTTTCTGAATTCTTTACACCATATTGATTAAAATACTTAATCTGGTCATAAAAGAAAATTGAGTTTACTCCTTTATTTTGATAATCAGGGCGAACAGCAATTAACAACATATCTAAATCGGATATTTTCTTTGCTTTTAATGCTTTGAGAAGATAGATAAATCCGAAAGGAAATAATTTCCCCTGGCATTTGCGTAAAACCTTAGAAATATTAGGCATGCTTACACCTAAACCAACGATTTCATCTTGGTCGTTAACGATAATAGTAATAAAGTCGAAATTTAAAAAGGAAAAATACATTTTTGCGTAATATTCTTTTTGCTTTTTGGTTAACGGAGAATAATTGTATAGTGGCTTGTATGCCTCATCTACTACATCAAAAAAAGAATAACCGTATTTTTTAACTACTTCTTTGTCCGATTTTACCTTGTCGATTCTTAAATTATACCTTTCCATTACGGTTTTAGCGATCCTTTCCATTCGTTCCGGAACTTCTTTTGGCGTATAAACGCGATATTCAATCCAATCGCTTTCTTTTTTTAATCCGTAGCTTTCGAAATGTTCAATATAGTAAGGATAATTATATAGACTTGACATCGGTGAATTGTACTCGAATCCTTCAAGCAATAAACCTTGATGATCGAAATCGGTAAATCCTACGGGGCCATTCATACAATTCATCCCTTTCGATTTTCCCCATTCGGCTATTTTGTCTAACAAAGCAAAAGAAACATTCTTATCATCAACAAAATCAAACCAACCGAACCGAACCTTTTTTACATTCCATACTTCGTTCGTTTTTTTATTGATTATTCCGGCAATACGCCCGACAATTTTTCCATCTTTATAAGCCAGATAATAAATTGATTCACAGTTTTCGAAAGCTGGATTTTTTTCTATTGTAAGTGTATTTAACTCATCAAATTCTAGTTGAGGACAAAAGTATTGATTTCCCTCATAAAGTTTGTTTCCGAAACGAATGAATTTTTTTAGTTCTTTTTTATTTGTAACTTCTCTGATAGTAATCATTTTCTTATAAATTTCGATTTATTTGGTTTGATTGAAAGCTTCCTTAATTATATTTACGCAGTTATCAATCTGCTCGATAGTATGTTCCGAAGAAACGGATAATCTTAACCGTGTTCTTTTACTTGATACTGCCGGAAATGTAACAACACCGGTGTAAAGTCCTTGTTGATGAAGTTTACGGCTTATTTCGCGCAATCTGATGTCATTTCCAACAATAACAGGAATTATCTGAGATTGCGTTTGCCCGATGTCTAAGCCGGCTTCCTTCAATTTTCTTTGCATGTAATGAGTATTATCCCACATTTTAGTTAAGTTGGATTTATCTTTCTTGTAGATTTCCAATATTTTCAGTACGCCTGCTATAGTATGAGGTGCCATAGCACAAGAGAAAACATAGGAGCGCGCATACATTTTCAAATATGCCATTAATGATGAATTTCCGGTAGCAAAACCGCCGATAGCGGCAAATGATTTACTGAATGTCCCTATTGTTAAATCAATGTCATTCTCAACTCCGAAATGTTCGGCAACGCCTCTGCCGTTTTCTCCGAAAATCAATGTTGAGTGGGCTTCATCCAAAAGTATTTTCACACCATATTTTTTACATACCGGCACAATTTCTTTTAGATTAGTTAAATCGCCATCCATACTATAAACGCCTTCAATACAAACTATTACTCTTTTTGTGTTTAAACTTTTGAGTATTCTTTCCAGATGTTCAACATTATTATGACTGAAGACTTTTATGTTAGCTCCCGAAAGTTTGGCACCGTCGTAGATTGAAGCGTGAGATAAAATATCCAATACGGCAACATCACCGGGTTTTAGCAGGCAGGAAAGCACTCCGAGATTAACGCCGTAACCGGTGGGAAACAAGATTGCATCTTCTTTCTTTTTGAAGTCAGCAATGGCTTTTTCTAACTGCTTCGATAAATCATAATAACCACTTAAAAGGGGAGCGGAGACAGCGCCGGTACCGTATTTTCCAATAACATTCTGCACTTCTTTTATGACTTCGGGATGATAGGAATATCCTAAATAGTTGTAAGAACAGAAATTCAAAAAATTTCGTTCTTCACCAGATTGTCCGTTACATACTTTAAATTCCGCTTTAGGTGCTGATGATACTGGATTGCCGTAAACCATATATCCTTTCTGTGTTGCATCTTGTAAAAATGCTGAAAAATAATCGGTTACTTCAAAAAGATCTTCACCGGTATAATTCAAAAAATCTGCCTGCGTATAGTCATCACAATTTATTGAATGAATATCGCAATTTTTATCTAATGTCATATTTTTAATAAAAGTTTATGTATTTATAATCATTTCACTCACTTCTTTACCCGTCTCAGGGTCATATCCTTCCAGAATAATGTATTCCACCGATTTATAAAGAGGTGGTGATGCATGAATATATAATTTTTTTAAAACAGCAAACGCACCATTAATATATGTATATGCGTTTGCTTGTCTATTCTCTGAATCGTAAATGACTCTTATATCACGTTCGGGGTAAGCTTTGAGCTTAAAAGAAATATCATCGCCTTCAATCTTATCAATTGTAAGTCCGTAAGCCAATTTATATTGTACGAGACTTAAAGAATTTCTCGAATTGTCTTTGTCGGGAGTAATCCAATAGGCATCAATAGGGTTTTGTTGATTAATTTCCTTATTATCATCTACATGTAAATCATAACAAACAATACTGTTATTTTTATTTCTTTCTATATGAAATAAACGTATATCCTGAGCCTGTGCAAAGGTATGCAGCAAAAAGAATAAACTCAATATCAAAAATATTTTTTTGTTAAAAAATTTCATTGTCAAGATTTAATTAAGATATAAATTTATTTGATAACGACGCAAATTGACTACATAAAATATATGTAATAATGTGCTCAATAAAATATTATTTAAAAAGCTCAATACTTTCATCAATGAAGTCAATAGGGTCTTCGTTAATTATCATACGTAAAGTGTTTTTTAATTTTATACTTTGAATGAATAAATCGTGTTCGGGTTGTTGGTCTTTGTTGTGCAAAGGACTCTTAAAATAGAATGACAGCCAATGTTGAATGCCGGAGAATCCGCATCGTTGCGATAAGTCGGAAAGAAGAACCAAATCTAGACATAGAGGAGCTGCAAGAATTGAGTCGCGACAAAGGAAATCAACTTTTATCTGCATCGGATAACCCATCCAACCGAATAAATCAATATTATCCCAACCTTCTTTATTATCTTTGCGAGGCGGATAATAGTTTATGCGAACTTTGTGATAAACATCGCCGTAGAGTTCCGGATAGAGTTCCGGTTGCAAAATAGTGTCAATAACAGAGAGTTTGCTTTCCTCTTTAGTTTTGAATGAGCCCGGATCATCTAATACTTCACCGTCGCGATTTCCCAAGATATTTGTGGAAAACCAACCGTTAAGTCCCAACATACGAGTTTTAAACATCGGAGCTAAGACAGTTTTCATCATTGTTTGTCCTGTTTTGAAATCTTTTCCGCAAAGAGGAACATTGTTGTTTTCTGCATGCTGAAGCATTGCCGGAAAATCAACGGTAAGATTGGGAGCACCATTAATGAAAGTCACTTTCTCGGCAATTGCGGCATAAGCATATAACATGCTCGGAGCTACTGCATCGCTGTTTTCTTTCATCGCTTTCTCGAAACTTTTCAAACTATCATGTTCGCCGTTGGGAGCCATAAAAACTTCAGTACTTCCGCACCAAATCATCACAATGCGATCACAATTGTTTTCTGTTTTAAAATTACGAATATCTGAACGCAGCTGTTCCATCAACTCCCATTTTGTAGGAGCTGATTTTACGTGTGTTCCATGAAGGCGCTTTACATAATTCCGGTCAAAAACTGCTTTCATCGGGCGGAGTTTTTCTAATTCATCCTTTATCGGGTCAGCATCTTTTTGAACAAGAACTTCATTACGTAATACAGATTCATAGAGATTCTCGTCCTGAATATCCCAACCTCCGAAAACAAGTTGATCAAGATTTGCCAATGGAACAATCTCTTTGATTTTAGGAAAACGGTTTTCGTTCCGCTGTCCCAAACGAATTGTTGCCATTTGAGTTATTGAGCCAACCGGTTGACTCAAACCTTTCCTTACGGAATATGTTCCTGCTATAAAAGTAGAGGATACGGCTCCGTTTAAACCTACCACGAGCACACCTAAGCGTCCTTGCGGATTTTGCACATTTAATTTTTCCATCATCTTATGATTTTGTAACCCCTTACGGGATTATTGTTAATTTTAATCCTTAATTTTCAACTAACGCAAGCACTTCATCCAACTTGCCGATCACATAATCAGCAGTTTTATTACTATCGTTTTCCGGCTCCCAACCTATACCTTTGAGCCATACTGTAATGCAGCCGAGCGATTGTGCCGGCTCAATATCGTTTTTGTATGAATCGCCGATAACAACTACTTCGCCGGCTTTTAACTTAAGTGTTTCCAAGCCTTTGCGGAATATATCCGGATCAGGCTTGCGAATACCTACAACACTCGATTCTATAATATTATTGAAATAACCGTCAATCTTAAAATCTTTCAAAACACTATTTAGATTGCCATAAAAATTTGAAACTAAAATAATAGAATATTTGTCCTTTAATTTTGCTAGTATTGCGGTAGCTTTGATTATATTTTCTTTTGCCAAACGATAGCACCAATCAACAATATCGTTTTTTAAATGCGAAAAATCAGCGCACATACCATCGTTCTCATTAAGATATTGTAATTGATATTCTACTTTCATTTTCAAATTATCAAAAAAGGTATCAGTAGATTTTATTTTTTCGCTATTTTTTTCCATAGCGCGTTCGCCAAAGATATAAGCTTTACGCAAAGTTTCCTTGTCGATATCTACTTTTGCATTTTGATATGCGTCGTAAAAGACCTCAAACCAATGAACGCCGTTTGTGTCTAATGTTCCGCCGTAATCAAAAATAATTCCTTTTATATTCATCTTTTTATGTTTTTTATTTTTAGAAAAAGTTTTTATACGCATAATACCTAATCCGATAGCGATCCAGAATAATTCGCGAATACGCATTACTAAACCCATATAAATCCCAAATGAACCGGCAAATCCCATCATTTTCAGAACTAAAGCCAAACCTCCTTCACGGGTACCCAATTGCATTGGGGAAAAGAAGAGAATGTTAGCAAAAAGTGTAGAGCCGGAATACAAAACTATGCTATCAATCAGTCCCATATCAATGCCAACAGCTTTGGCAATAAACAACAACTCAAAACATGAAACAATACGTGCCAAAAGCTCCAATCCAAGTGCCGAATAGAAAGCAGGCTTACGATCAGTGCTCAATTTCACTATATTGCGATCAATTTCATTAAATGATTCAAAATTTTTCTCTGCAAAACGTTTTACCGGTTTTTTGATAAAAGGTACCTTGCTTAGCATGGCAAAAACTTTTTCAACTAAACCTTTTCTGTATCCTTTAAAAATGATATATAATAAAAAAGCAAATATACAAAAAGTTATGATACAACCTATGATGAGCCCGGTCGAAGGTTTCAACCAAAAAATAATGAGGAATATGGAGCACATCCAAAAGACAATATGTGATAATATATGCATAATGCTATAAGACAGCACGGAAGAAGTTGCCCTGCGTACTCCGAGCCCTTCTTTCATCTCAAGTATTCTGTAAGGTTCCCCGCCTAAAGCAATTACCGGAGTAATGTAGTTGATTGCGTATCCGCTGATTGTAACTTTCAACACTTTTAAAAAAGCTGGATGACGCTTTACCGGCAGATTCTTATCGCGCATTATAATATCCCATGCAAACGCATTTAAAATATACACAATCAACCAAATTCCGATGATAGGAACAAACCACCAGCCCGTTTTAAGAACATTTTCCCAAATTACATCAACGCCAATGGCATAAACCATATAACCGAGAATAAGAACTCCCGCGATGAATAAGAATATTTTCCAGTTTTTTGCCAAAACGTTAAGAATTAAAAATTGTTTATTAATTGTTTAGAGAGTTTTTCATGTTTATGGATCATATAAAGCATTAGCGGTGTTAATATCAGCAAGTCAAAAAAGAAATAAAGAAAAGGCATATTCAGGAATATGCAGATGAACAAAACAATTACTCGTGTATTAAATTGCAATATATTGGTAAATTTCATTAAAGGTTTGCTTCCTTTTCTGAACTCATTACAAAGATCTTCCGGCAGATTGTTGTCGGGATATTTTTCACGCACTTTTGATATAAACTTTTGAAATTTAGGTGTCATCATTTCTTGTGTGTGAGTGTAATTCCAGTAAAATAACAGAGTTACTTTTTTAAAGAAATTCTTCTTCCAGGTAAGTGATTTTAGTTCTGCTTTAATTTTTTTAGAATTATCAAACTCTCCGCCTTTGCCGTGTTCGAGGAAATATAAATGAATATTGCGATAGTAATCGGCAATATTTGCGTGTAGAATATGAAAGGCTCCGGCAATACTTGCAATTATCCAAATCCAATAATTCGGTAAACCGTAGAATCCTTGATTTACAGTTCGCAATGCAATAACAACATAAATGATAATAAACCAAATATTTCCCGCTAATCCGTCGAGAATGCGACCAAGTTGAGTTTTATTGTTTGTCATGCGCGCAAGCTGCCCGTCAGCACTGTCAAAAGAATTTGCAAGAACGAGCAATAACATTCCTACTATATTTAGAATTAAATCAGGATAATAAAACAGAATGCCGGCTGCCGCCCCAATAAAGATACTGGCAATAGTAATCATATTCGGTGTAATATGTAATTTCCGAGCAATCTTCGCCCAGAAATATCCGATTGGCCGATAGAAATAAATATCTATCGGTTCTTCAGTATCCAAAGATTTGTACGTAGATTTTATGTCTTGTTTCATAATATATTAACTAAAAAAATAATGTTATAACTCTTAATTCGCAACTTTTAATTTTATAGCATCCGCGATATGCTTTCCGGCTTCATTTCTGCACGGCGCAAAACTCGGCCAATCGTTTACATCAATAAGTTGGATTTTATTTTCTTTCGAAATAATTGCATCGCCACCGTAAATATCAACATCTAAAACAGCAGCAGCTTTCTCAGCAATACTTCTTAGTTCCGATATGTCAAAATCGAAATGTGAAGTGTGTTCCGGCTTTTGTGCACCAAACATCAAATGGTTTGCATCGAAAGGATAAAACCAATAAAAGAAAGGGGTATTCTTTACAGCGTAAAATTTTACGAGGTCGCCCCACAAATGTTCCGATAAAACTGCATTAGGAATTCCGCGAACGGCATATTCATTCAATATTTCTTCCCCTTCTTCACAGTGCCGACAAAAAGCTATATCTTCTTTGTGCAAAGTATGGAAATCGCCCCGCTTTATCCAAATATTTTTTGAGCCCAATCCGTCGAAAGCATCTTTCGGATTGTCTTCCGTAGATATAATATAGCTTTTAGGGTAGGGAATACCATTATTTAGTAATAAGGTAGTCATATTTGCCCTGAAACAATTTTCGATGCCTTTTCCGGAGTTAATGACCTTAATTCCATTCGCTTCGAGCTGTTTTAGTTTATTCACATTTTCGATACTTCTAATCATTGAAAATATAATATCGTCTTGTATATCATCCGTCGAATAAAATTCTTCCTCAGTCATTTGCCTGACAGCAAAACCCTTCTTCTCCAACTCCGCTGCCGTTATATTAAATATTTTGCTATCATTGCCTATATGATTCGGCGAAAATTGATGCGAACGCCTTATGCCTAAAATTGTTTTCATAACTTTTAATTTTCAGTTTTCAATTTTTCTAAAAACTCTTTACCTTTCTCAATATCTGCAGCATGGTCTATATCCAATATTTTTGAAAAAGGGTAAGCTTTTAATTTCAAATTGTTTGCAAGTAACTCTCGTTGTAAATTCCGCATTCGCGTAATTCCCTTTTCAGATGCTCTCTTTATTGTAGGCGATACTGACGGGTTGAAAGCATAAATTCCACCGGAAATATATTTGCACTTTCCGTTATTCTGATCATGAAATCCTGTAATATTCATGTTCTCATCGGTTTCAATGTAGAGCGGACTTTCATCATCGATAAAAGAAGTTACGGCCAACAATCCGTCAATCATTTTATCTGAAGTAAATTCTTTAATATAAGATGTAAATTCATCCGGATTAAAAATGGTGTCAACTGTTGTTAAGCAAAAACTTTTGTCATACAAATATGGAAATAACTCGTAGAAACTATGAGCAGAACTCGGAGTTTCCTTGAAAATTATTTCCAATTTATTCTTCATTTTACTTTGTTTTTTTCTCAAAAAATCCATTGTTTCCGGTTGAAGATTTGTGATAACATAAATCTTTTCGGCATTATTCTCGAGAAACACAGATAATAATCTCTCAATCATAGGTATTCCGTCCACTTTTACTAAAGGCTTCGGAACTTCTATCATTTCGCTTTTCAAACGAGAGCCTGTGCCGGCAGATAGTATTGCGTAATTCATGGAGTTAAAAATTATGAGTTAAAGTGATAAGTTGTTAGTTATTTTTTAGCATTTTCATATTTATAGGGATAGTTTTATATTTCATATCGTAGGATTGAAATTTGTTGTGGTTATGAAAATTTGCCATTTATCGCTTTATTAAAACAACTCATTTTCGGTAACTTGTAACTCAATAATATATCATCGAAAAAGAAATAATTAACTTTACATGTATTATTATATTTAATCATTTTATTTATATGTTTTTATTTTTAAATTCATATTTGATTTTTAACTCAAAATACCAACCTTAATCTAAACCTCAACGACCATTCGCTTATATTAGGATTATCAAGGTAGTTGAAACGCTTTACCAGATCTATACGTAAAATTTTGAATATGTTTTCGATACCTATATTTCCTTCAAGGAAAGGTTTACCATTAAGAGTAAAAGTTGTCGGATTGCCGTCAGCATCGTGAGGAAAAATCATCAAGCCAGGGTTTGTATCAGGATCGGGCATGTTTTTGTCTGAAACACTTCCGAATAAAGCTTTAAATGAAATCAATCCGCGCCAATTTAACTTCTTTATCAAAGGAATACGGTTGAGAATAAATCCGTTCATACAATATGTAACTTGTAAATTAATATATTGGTCGCTCACAAATTCAAAATACCTCATGCTGTTATATGCTTCATCCTGAAATGCCCAGCTTTGATTGGCATGATGTATAAATAGAGATGGGTAAGGCACTTGATTTAGTATTTTTCCGGCATCAACATAAGTATCAAAGTATCCGTAACTGGATATATACCACCGTTTTTGAAATTTAGCTGTTATTTTATGGAACGTATAATCGCCACCTAAAAAACCACCGATACCGACTTGGTATCCTAAATCGAAAACAGGAGCTGTCAAATTTATCGGATAGCGATTTTGCTGCGATTGGATAAATTTTTCATTAGGAGCATAACGCAAATTTAATCCGAATGATGTGATTGTATAAGGAGAGAAATCATTTCCGTCATAAGTTGCAAAGCTCAACTGTCCGAGCGGATATTGTTGCAAATGAGTGAAATTAACATTCATGCTGAAATAATTAATTGTTTCCATTTTGTAATTAATCTTGAAGCGACGATCCATAGTCATTCTTTCGGTTTTTCCTCTACCGATAGAAATCAAAAGACGGTCACCGGTTCCGTAAAGGAATGATTGTCCGGGTATATCCGTATTCTTTTCATAACTAATTGACAACAGGTTTGTAGGAAACTCCCAAGGATGATTCTTTTTCTTGTTGAAAGAATAATGTCCGGTAAAATTATATTTAAACTCATTATCTCTTAAACCGTAAGCCCCAAAAGCTTCAATGAAGAAACGCCGGCTCATTCTACCGTTTGTTTTTCCGCCAATTCTAAAACGTGCGCCTTCAATACTGTTAAAACTCAACATATTTTCAACAGGACCAATATCTATGGGCCCAGCAGCGTAATACCCACCGACAATAGTTGTAATAAAATCTCTAACAACTCTGTAAACCTTCACATCTTCCAATTTTTCAATAAAGTCGTAGGTGCTTCTCGTTGAGCCTGTTGCTTTAGTGCGATTTTCTTCCCAGTATTCATCATTACGTTCATCATATCCTTCAGTTCTGACAATCAACGCGCTGCCCAGATAATATTTGTCATCTTGGGGTAAGTTAAACACAAAATCGGAATATGTTATTTCCTTTTGTCCGTAAAGCGGAACGAAATTTTCACCTGCTAATGCAAAATCCACCATCGTTATAGATTCAGTCATAGTCCAAATTCCTTGAACCAACTCATAATCCTGCTTAATTAAAATTTCTTTTATAAAATTAACAGGAGTATTTTTTGTCAATTGAATTTCCGTCCGTCTGACAGCATACTGTTGATTTTCAGAAGTTAAATACAAATAGCCCATAAATCCGAAATCGGAAGAATTTCGCGGGGCATATAAGATTTGAATACAATCTGTGCCTTCAATGGACACGGTATCTGTTATATAGAATTTGTAAAAGTTAGGGGCCAGCGGAGATAGGGGCGACATAAACTGGTTCTGCATAAAGAAGATATTATCCTCGTAAATATTTATTTCGCCGAAGATATCCCGCATAATAATGTCCATACTTTCGGCGCTGAGGAATTTTGTAAATTCAACGTATTTATATCCGTCGATGAAGGTCTTCTTAGACTCCGGTTTTTTTCGATAAAATGTTTCGGCAACAGTTTCGGTCTTATAAAAAGGTAATATCCGTTTTCCGGTAAGTGCTGCCGTGTCAATATTTTCAGCCATGAAGTTATACCTCTTCATCAATTTACTATTTTCAATACTATCTCCGAGATTTGAAATAGCAATTTCCAAGTTATCGTATTGTTTGTATTGATAGTAAGCAAGGTTTTCAAGTCTGTTTTGTGATTTCTGAGCAATCGCTTGTTCAATAAGTTCATTCGCTTCATTGCCTTTCTTGGTGTAACGTTCTCTCTTAGACGTTATTGTTACTGCATCAAGTGTTATAACGGTTTCGGTTAACTTTATAGCGATATTATTTTTCTCACCTAATATAATATTCGTATGATATGTTTCATATCCCATACACGAAACGACAAGCGTATCCAATGCCTCATAAGTTTCTAAGGAAAAACGTCCTGAGAAATCAGTTGTAGTGCCAACGTACGAATCGGAATGTCTTAAAACAACATGGGCAAAAGGAACACCTTCCCCTGTCATGCTATTAACCACTATTCCTTCAACATTGGTTTTCACATTTGAATGTGCTTTTACTGGCATTGTAATAAAAAGTAGCAAAAATATAATAATGCAATCCGGTGTTATTTTTGAAAAACAATTCGTTGAAACAAAATTTCTATTTTGCTCAATGGTTATATTCAGGTTCATTATTTACTTTTAGTGTCAAAAATTGCGCAAAGATATTTAAAATTTTGTCTATTTTCTTTTGATAAAAAGAGATTAAACTTTTTTTAACACAGGTATATTAATCGAAATGTTTTTGTGCTTATTATAATTTACCAAATACTTTTAGATAATCTATTTCCTTTATCTTATAACTAACTTGTGCATCAATTAAGTTACTGTATGCTTCTTGCCATTGAGTTTGAGCATCCAATACATCAATTATTGTTGCGAAATGATGTTCGTAACGATTTGTGATCAATTCGAGATTAGCAGACGATTGTTCGAGCGCAATTTCTGCTGTGTAAATTAGTTTAAATGCATCTTGCAAACCTCTTTCGATATTTTTTGCTTCAATGTCCATCAGCTTACGATTTTTTTCAAGTTCTTGTTGTTGAATATTATAAGCGAATTTGGCACTTTTTATTTTATTCTTTCCTTGTCCGAAACTAAATATAGGTATTGATGCCGAAAGCATTACCGAAGGCAGACTCATGCTAAGCTTCGTGCCGGAGAATTTCAACCCGTCCAAATAATTATAACCCGCCATCAAACCTATAGTCGGAAGATAATCAGCACGCACTAACTTAACATTTATTTCTTTCATTTCAACCTGTTTTTGTAAAATCTTATATTCAGGGCGTTGAGTAACATCATATATATTAAGGAACGGCTCCATATTGGGAATATTTATACTATCCGTCAATACAATTTCCGTATTCAAATCAATTCCGATGATATTGCATAATTGCATGCGACATATCTCCTGCATTGTTTCCGTTCTTTGTTTTTCATATTGAATATTGCTCTGCCGGGAAGTTATCTTAAGTTGATCGTTTTGAGTTGCCATATCAGCATTGATAAATGCGAGAATATTTTGATTTAAAGAATCTAAGAGCAAATTATATTGCTCTATCAGCTTGATTTTATCCTTAACAAGGAAGAAATGCCAGTACGCTTTTTCGGCTTCGGCAATTACATCCGATCTCGACAAAATAATATTCTCTTCGGAAATTTCAATGCCTTTATTAGCCATTTTATTACCGTAAACTACCTTCCCTCCAGTATAAATCGGTTGTTGCAAACTGGCGCCAAGCATATACATACCGGGACCCTCTCCTAAATCCATTACAAAATTCTGCGGCATTTGAGCAAAAATGTAATTGTCGGCGATTTCGATTTTACCTTTGGAATAATTATACATTGCCGAAGCGGAAATATTAGGAAAATAACCTGACCACGCCACCTTTTTTTCTGCTTCTGCCTGCTCATTCTGATAGATTGCAATCTTTAGATTTTCAGAATTTTCCAATGCCATTTCTCTGCATTGATATAAAGATAAATTCAACTGTTGTGCTTGTCCTAAGTTGTATGCAAGCAATATTATTATGCTTAAAATGATTCGTTTCATTGTTTAATTATTTTGAGGTTTTCTTATTTTGAATAAAAGAGCATAAAATATCGGCAGTAGAATTAGTGTAATAATTGTGCCGAATGTTAATCCGCCGATTACTACTACCGCCAAACTACCGTACATCGGGTCGGTAATAAGCGGTAACATTCCGAGAATGGTAGTTGCAGATGCCATGATTACCGGACGGGTACGATTGATTGTTGATTCAATAATAGCTTTATATGGTTCCGTACCTTCTTTCGTCATTCTTGTGACTTCATCAACTAAAACGATAGAATTTTTCACCAGCATTCCTATTAATCCTACAACACCGATAATGCCCATAAATGTAAATGGTGTATTAGTTAATATCAGTGTTATAACAACTCCGATGATTGCGAAAGGTAAGCAGAAGAGTATTAATAGCATTTTCTTTACGCTATTGAATAAGAGAAGCAATATTCCTAAGACAATTAGCATTACTAAAGGTAAATAACCGAGAATATTGTTAATTGCCGTGCTTTGCGTTTTACCTTCTCCTGTCCATTCCATAGTATAACCTGCAGGAAGGTTAATTGCTTCAATTTGCTCTTTAATAGCATTTTTTGCTACTGTAGGTGTTGAAGTCAAGATTGGATCGCATTGAGCTTCAATTGCACGTTGTCCGCCGTAACGGTAAATAATGGATTCGTTCCAACCTACTTGAACTCCGTATGTTGCTTGACTAAGAGGAACTGCTCTGAATATGTCATTGGTTAATTCATCGGTGGAAACTGTACCTTGTATCAGACCAGCAATATTTATATCATCGACAGCTACATTAGGAACCATACTCCAAACGGGAATGTCTTCCAAGTCTGTCATACGATTACCTTCATTATCCGTGATTTTTAGATAAATAATTAGCCTTTTGTCTGCGTCATAAATCATTCCGGCGGGAAGTCCTTGAGAAGAAGCCTGAAGAGCCTTAGCCATATCCTCACGGCCAATGCCCGCACTTTTTGCCTGTTGTTCTGCATATTGAGCATAGATAGTTTTCGTTGGTTCTTTCCAATTGTCACAAACCGAGTAAGCATCTATTTCTGAAGAATTCCTCATGATTTCCTGAGCTTGTGCCGATAAATTACGAAGTACCGCAGGATCGGGTCCGGTAAACATAACTTCTACAGGATGGCTTGCATTGACGGAAAGTGAGAATTTCCGAATGCGGATATATGCATCGGGATATTCATTGCGAAGTCTTTGTTGTATTTCCGGCAACATACGGTATGCATCTTTGTAATCACCGAAATTAAGGATAAGTTCCCCATAATTATCACCACCAGAATTTATTGCACGCGCTAAAGAGTATCGTCCCGGAGTTTGTCCTTGGCTTACTGCAACTTTAGCAATTTCATCGTATTCGAATAACTTTTCGGTAATTTCTAATAAATCATGTTTTACGCGCTCGGAGCTTGTTTGAGGTGGCAATGTATATTCAACATACAATTGATTGTAATCAAAATCTGGAAAGAATTTTATTTTTATAAATCTGAATCCGAAAATTGACATTACAATAAGTGCTAAACTTAGAAAGAGAGTTGTCAGTTTCCTTGTCATAAAAAAATTAAGAGCTTTGCGTATAAATCCATGTATTGAAGATTCACCATTGGAATTTGATTTTTTGCGTTTCGATTTTCTTTCAGAATAACGGGCAGGCAACATCTTACTTGCAAATATCGGAACTTGTGTAAGCGCAAGCACCCAACTCACTAAAAGAGATATCGCCAACACAAAGAACAGATCACTTGCATACTCGCCAATGGTATCAGGCGAAAGCCCAACGGGAAGAAAAGTAAAAATCGCAATCAGTGTAGCTCCAAGCAAGGGCATAGCTGTATTCTTGGCAGTGCGGAAAAGATATTTTTTCGGAGACATTCCGCGTTGCCTGTCAACCAAAATACCATCCATTATTACTACTGCATTATCTACCAACATTCCCATTGCGACTATGAATGCTCCCAGCGAAATACGCTGTAATGTGCCGCCAACTAGCAACATGATAGGAAAGGTTCCAAGTACAGTAAAAGCAAGCCCAATACCTATTATAATACCGCTTCTGAATCCCATGGCAAGCATGATTATAGCAACCACAATTAGAACAGAAGCTACAATATTCCATAAAAATGAACTCATAGCATTAGAAACTCTATCCGGTTCAAAATACACTTTATCGTAAACAAATCCTGCAGGAAGGTCGGTCTTTAGCTCTTCCATACATTTATCGGCACGCTTTCCGACATCAGGAACTATGGCACCCGGTTCAGCCGAAACCAATATTCCTATAGCTATCTCGCCATCAACCCAGAAGCCATTTGTTTGCGGTTCAATATATTCTCTACTTACAGTTGCAATATCACCCAATTTTACCTGTTGTCCGCCGGGCATATTAATTATCATTTCACGCAAATCTTCCTCAGACTGAACTTTTCCGTCTATAGCGAGCTTAATTCTTTCATCATCATCGGTATAGTAATATCCGGCATTTACCGGCTGGCTGAGTGCATTTATGCCGCTCATAATTTGAGTAGGGTAGATGCTATTTCGGGCAAGCATCTCGCGGTCGAGAGATATATTTATAACTTCTTCCCTCGTGCCGAAAAACGAAACTCGTTTTACACCATCTACTTTTAGCAATTCTCTTCGAATCATTTCAGCATATTTTTGCATTTCAGAATACGAATATCCGTCGGCAGTCAAATAATAAAACATACCGTAAATATCGCTAACATCATCTATCACAATTGGCTGCATAGCGCCTTGTGGCAATTTCAATGCGGCCATTTGCACTTTCTTACGCAAAATATCCCATCGTTGCTCCATCTCCTTAGGAGGAACAGATAATTCAAGAGAAATAGTAATAATAGAAACATTATCCGAAGAAGTTGAAGAAATGTATGAAATATTGCTTAAAGTTTGTAATTCTTCTTCTAATATAGCCGTAACTTCCAACTCTACTTCATGAGCAGAAGCACCCGGATAATAGGTCATTACCATAGTTTGTTTAATGGAAACCGTAGGGTCTTCCAACTTCGGCATTTTAGAATAAGCAAATATTCCGCCGAAAACTATCATTATCAACAACGCCCAGAACTGCGTTTGGTGTTTATAAAAATATTCGGTAAGGTTCATATAAGTCCTCCTTTATTCGTTGCGGAAGGTTTTGAAATAATATTTACCTTATCATTTTCCTCCAAAACTCTTATTCCGGCTTCTACCACTTCATCTTTTTCGGATATGCCGGATAAAATAATTACTCTCCCCGCATTATCCACACTACCTATAATTACTTCCCTTTGTTTTGCCGTATTATTTTCAACAATCCATACGTACGATTTACCTTTTTCGCTGAAAATAGACTTTGCTGGAAGTGTATAAGAATTATCTTCATGGCTTTCGTTAATACTAATTATAACCTCGACATTCATTCCCGGGGCAAGCTCTGATTTGTTATTTTCCGGAACAAAATTCATTTTATATAATTGACTACTGTTTGATTTTTTATTTATTCCTATGAAATTTAACGGAATATCTTTATCCGGAAGTAGATTAGTACGGCATGAATAACTTATGAAATCACCTTGTCGCATAAACAATGAAGCTGGCAACTCAGTTTCAACTTTTACTAAAGATACATCTATTAATGTAACAACTGCCGTTCCAGTATTTACCATTTCCGATTTCACGAAGTTTACCGCCTGCACATAGCCCGATGCCGGGGCTCTTAATACCGTATAATCAATTGTATTCTTGTTTGCCTGAACTTGAACTGCCAAAGCATCAAGTCCCGCAAGAGCTTTTTCATAATCATTTCCCGATATGCTATTCCTTTCATGAAGTTTTTTCATACGTTCGACTTCCGATTTTAATTGGTTATACTGAATCCGACTTGCCTCAAGTTGAAGTAAATAATCCTTTTTGTCGAGTTCGGCAATAATACTGCCTTCCCTGACATAATCTCCTTCTTTTACATACACATTAGCAATCTGTCCGGCTGTTTTAAAGCCTAACTTTATTTCCTCGGAAACTTTCACTACACCCGGCAAAGTTTTGGTAAGCGTACTTTCAATACGAACCGGATGAATAGTTTTCACATTCTTTACTGTTTCTTTTTGTACATCTTGGATTCCATTTTTGCAACTAACAAAAAGCATAATTGCAGTCATCATTAAAATTATTTTCTTTATCATCATTTAAAATTAAACAACCACCTTCATAGAAGGTGGATTTAGTAAAAAGATGAAGGCATAGCCTTCAAACCGTTCTTTGAAACCGTATTTGGATTAATCAAAAAGAGTGAAATTCTGGCTACCATT